>JBCCHV010000027.1 GCA_039028635.1 Acidobacteriota bacterium | reverse complement strand
GCCGAGTGGCGGCTTCTTCAGCAGTCTGCTGTTTATTTCAGGGGCGCCCGGCCAGGTGGGCTAAAAGGCGCCCCCCTCAGGCCTACGCGGCCCGGCTTCGCGCATGTCGCGCGCCTTCACCCCAATCCAGGGCGGCCCCGTCCTCGGCGCCTTCGGCGCCGCCTCGCCCTTTGGGCTCGGGGTCTCGTGTCGACCTGAAAACCCTGGTCGCGGCCTTTTTCAGCCGTCTGCTACCGGGCCCGGAAGGGCCCGGCGGCGGCGCGGCCGCCGCGACGGGAGCCAAATGGCTGGACGGCGTGTTCGTTCGGGATCCGGAAGCGCTTGCGAGGGTGACTACTGGCGCGCTTTCGACCAGCGGTAGGAGCTCAGCAGAGGGCGTCCGGTGCCGGAGCCGAGGAGCCACAGGACCGACGGCTCGGGCTTGAGGTTGCTGACCCGGAATTCGCCTTCGCGACTGCCGAGGATGAACAGCGCGACGGACAGGGCCTGGGCGTCGAGGGCCAGCTCGGTGACGGTCAGCGTCGCCACCACCCCTTGGGCCGGCTGACCGGTGCGCTGATCGAGGTACGGCGCCATGCGGTCGCCACCGATCACCAGCGGATGATCGTCGAGGCGGGCGATGGCCAGGGCGCGGTCCTTCAGAAACAGCTTCTCGAGGGGCTTGTCGAGACCCTCGAAGGTCGGCAGCTCGACCGGCCAGCCGAGGCCGGCAGGTCCGGGGCCGAAGCCGCGCCGGCTGCTGCCGATGCGAATCCAGCCGTTGCCGGCGCCGTGAGAGCGCAGCACTGCGGCGGCGCGATCGATGGCGAAGCCGGGGGCGAAGTGGGTGAGATCGAGCTCACTGCCCTCGGCGAGTACCGGGGACGAGCCGTCGGTGCCGATGGCGGCGCAGCGAGCGCTGGCCACGGCCTCGGCGAGCTTGCCGGCGGTCGGCCGGCCCAGGGGCTCGCCGGAGAGACCCCAGAGGCGCGCCAGACGACCGCCGAGGGGGCCGAAGGCGCCTCCCGACCAGAGACAGAACTGACGTCCGCGGGTCAGGATCGGCGCCAGCCGAGAAGCCACCTCGCCCGGGTCGGAAACGGCCTGTTCGATCTCCAGCACTTCGACCAAGGCGGCCCGCAGAGCGGCTTCGGCCGCCTGGCGGGGGAGGTCGCGTACTTCGAGGGCCACGGTGTCGCCGAAGGCCTTGGCCGAAACCCGCACGGGCTCCGTCGACGACCCCTGGGCGAAGGTCGGGAAGAGCGGCAGAAGCAGGAACAAAGCGGTGATTTTTCGCACGAGAAATCCATCATATTGAACTGTCCCGCGGAGAGCTATGGCGAGACTTCGGCGTGTTACAATCCGGGTTGCGGCTTCCACCCCATCTTCTCTCTACGAATCGCTGAAAAGTGTTGGGGGAAGACCGTTACCTCTCGTGTTTTTTTGCCCTTCGATGGCGCGAAGGGTTGCTAAATCACCTGCTGGTCGCGTCGTTTTCACGGGTTGTTCACAGGAGCAGTCGGGTGACTGTAGAACAATGCCTGGAACGCGTGTATCTAGGCACGATCTCGCTTGTATGAACTTGAATACGGCCCGAGAGGCCACCTCAAACGTAGTTCGGAGGAGAGAGATGAAACCTTCCTGGAGAGTCCTTCTCTGTCTGGCCCTGTCGATTGCCATGGCGACGGTCGGCGTGGTCAGTCTCAGTGCCCAGGGCGTCACCACCGGTGCCCTCGGCGGAACTGTGACCGACGAGAGTGGAGGCGCCCTGCCGGGTGTCACCATCGAGGCGGTGCACGAGCCCACCGGCACTCGCTACACCGCGGTGACCCGCGCCGACGGCGAGTACTCGATCTTCAACGTGCGCGTCGGCGGTCCCTACGACGTGACGGCCAGCCTCGAAGGCTTTGCCACCCAGGAGCAGACGGACATTTTCGTCAAGCTCGGCGGTGAGGCGGAGGTCGACTTCCGACTCACCCTCGGTGCCATCGAGGACACGGTGACGGTGGTCGGCCAGACCAGCCCGCTGTTCGACTCCTCGCGCACCGGCGCCGCCAGCAGCGTGGGTCTCGAGCAGATCCAGGCCCTGCCGACGGTTGGCCGTGGCCTCGAGGACTTCGCTCGCACCAATCCGTTCTTCACCGTGTCGTCGGAGAACGAGGACCCGGACGCGATCAGCGTCGCCGGCCGTAGCAGCCGCTACAACAACATTCAGATCGATGGTGCGGTCAACAACGATCTCTTCGGTCTCGCCGACCAGGGCACGCCCGGCGGCCAGGCCGATGCCACGCCGATCAGCCTCGACGCGATCCAGGAGATCGAGCTGGTGCTCGCCGACTACGACGTTCGCCAGGGCGGTTTCTCCGGCGGTAGCGTCAACGCCATCACCCGCAGCGGCTCGAACGACCTCGCCGGCTCGGTCTTCTACTTCACCCGTGACGACGGCCTGGTGGGCAGCGGCCCCGACTCGCTGGGCGAGTTCGGCACCTTCGAAGAGGACCAGTACGGCTTCCGCCTCGGCGGCAAGATCGTCGAGAACAAGATGTTCTTCTTCGTCAACGGCGAGATCACCGACCGCACGGTGCCCACCGGTTGGTCGGTCGACGGCACCGGTGGCCAGCAGTTCCTCAACGGCGATGCGGTCGAGGCCGGCCAGATCTTCCGCGACACGCTGATCAGCCGCTACGGTTTCGATCCGGGCGGTCTCGGCGAGCAGTCCCTCGATACGCCGTCGGACAAGTTCTTCGGTCGCCTCGACTTCAACATCGCCGACAATCACCAGCTCACGCTGCGGCACAACTTCGTCGATGCCGAGAACGACATCAATCGTCCGGGCACGCGAACCTTCGAGTTTCCGTCCGAGACCTACACCATCACCAACGAGACCAACTCGACGGTGCTGCAGCTCAACAGCGTCTTGGGCAGCAACAAGTTCAATGAGGCGCGGATCACCTTGCAGTCGATCAAGGACCGGCGGGCCGGTATCGATGGCGTGATCTTCCCGTTCATCGAGATCGAGAACGTCATTCCGGGCACCGGCCGTGAGTTCGAGGCCGGCACCGAGCCTTTCTCGACCCAGAACGCCCTCGACCAGGATGTCTTCGAGTTCACCGACGACTTCACCTGGATCGTCGGCGATCACAACATCACCATCGGCACTCACAACGAGTTCTTCACCTTCGACAATCTGTTCATTCAGAACTTCTACGGTGCCTACGAGTTCCGCACCCTCGACGACTTCCTCGCCGGCGAGGCGCGTCGTTACCGCCTGACGGTGGTCAACCCCGGGCAGCCGGACTCGCAGGAGTTCGAAGTCAACCAGTTCGGCTTCTACGTTGGCGACCAGTGGGCGGTGCGGGACAACTTCACCCTCACCTACGGCCTGCGCGTCGACGTGCCGTTCTTCCCGGACGAGCCGAGCCGCAATCCCTTCACGGAGACCGCCTTCGGCGTTCGCACCGACGACATCCCCGACGGGGAGCAGCTCTGGCAGCCGCGTCTCGGCTTCAACTGGGACCTGAGCAAGACCAGCCAGCGTCAGTTCCGTGGTGGTGTCGGCATCTTTGCCGGTCGCGCGCCCTACGTCTGGATTTCCAACCAGTATGCCCGCACCGGCGTCGAGCAGAGCTTCATCGAGGCTCGCAATGTCCAGTTCAACGCGGATCCCTTCAACCAGCCGCAGGACATCGGTGGAGCTTCGATCGGTGAGTTCAACTTCATCGATCCGGACTTCCAGTTCCCGCAGGTGCTGCGCGTCAACCTGGCCTACGATCACGAGCTGCCCTGGTGGGGCCTGGTGGCCTCCATCGAGGGTGTCTACTCGGACAGTCAGGAAGAGATCCTTTACCAGAACTTGAACGTTCGTCCGACGGGCGCCACCCAGCCCTTCGACGGCCGGCCGATCTTCGAGACGGTCGACCCGAGCGTCACCGGCGCCTACCTGATCACCAACACCAGCGAGGGCGAGCAGACCAATATCGCCGCCAAGGTCGAGAAGCCCTTCGGCCGCGGTGTCTGGGGCTTCGTCTCCTACACCTATGGCGACTCCGAGGTGGTCAACGACGGTTCCTCGAGCCGCGCGGTCTCCAACTGGCAGTTCAACGAGGCTCTCGATCCCAACAACCCCGGCGCCTCGAGGTCGGACTTCGAGGTCGAGCACCGTTTCGTGGCGTCGCTGTCGTACCGCTTCAACCGCGACAGCCGCTACCCGACGACTGCCTCGCTGTTCTGGAACCACCAGTCCGGTCGGCCCTACTCCACCACCATCACCGGCGGTTTCCCCTTCACCAGCATCAACGGTGACGGCTTCACTGCCAACGACCTGTTCTACGTGCCTTCGGGCCCGAACGACGTCGAGCTCATCGGCGGTACCTGGGAGCAGCTCGATGCCTTCATCTCGTCCGATGATTGCCTCGACAGCAACCGCGGTCGCATCGCGCCCCGCAACTGCAGCAACGCGCCCTGGAACAGCACCCTCGACCTGCACCTGGCGCAGGAGATCCCGATCGGCTTCGGCCACCTGGAGATCACCGCCGATCTGCTGAACCTGGCGAACCTGTTCGACAGCGACTCCGGTCTGCTGCGCTTCGTCGAGTTCAACAGCATCACGGCGGGTCGCTTCGAGGGCGTGACCGACGACGGTCGTCCGATTTACCTGCTGTTCCGCGAGGTCACCGATCCGGAGAACAACCCGCGCTTCGACACCCACAACACTCGCTCCCGCTGGCGGGCGAAGCTGGGCCTGCGCTGGACGTTCTAGAGTTTCAGGGGGGCTAAAGGCGCCCCCCTCGCCCGAACGCACATGTCGTTCGGGCTCACCCCTGGCCGGGCGCCCCCGTCCTCGGCGCCCTGTAGGCGCCGCCTCGCCCTGATCGGGCTCGGAGCCGGGTGCTGATTAGCACCCGGCTTCTTGTTTCTGGGGGCTGGGGCGGGGTCGCCTAGACGCCCCTTGCCTACGCGGCCTTCCGAACGCATATGTCGTTCGGGCTCACGCCTGGCCGGGCGCCCCTTGCCGGGCGCCCCCGTCCTCGGCGCCCTGTGGGCGCCGCCTCGCCCTGATCGGGCTCGGCGCCGGGTGCTGATTAGCACCCGGCTTCTTGGTTTCAGGGATTCCCAGCGATCCTCCTCGATCCTGCTTGCATGGCGCTGCCGGCGCTGCCTGACAGGACGCACATGTCGTTGGCTCTCACGCCTTGCCATGCGCCCCTTGCCGGGTGCCCCTAGCCGGGCGCCCCTTGCCGGGTGCTCCTCGCCGGGTGCCCCTGGCCGGGCGCCCCCATCTTCGGCTTCTCAGGATGTGGTTCGGCCTCGCTCTGTCGGAGCAGCGCTGCCTGGGGCGAAGCCGGGGTGCTCAAGAGGACCAGACGGCGGCGGCGGGGAACTCGCTGGCGCCAGGGGTCAGGCTTCCGCGGGCGACGATGCGGGCGTCACCGATGAGCGACCAGATGGACGGCTCGCCGGCCTGGGATCGTCCCTCGATCTGCAAGCGAAATCCGCCGGCGGTGAGGGCCTCGAGAGGAAGCCGCGCGCTGCCCGTCGCGAGGCCCGCGGCGGCCGCCGCCAGGACGCCCGTGCCGCAGGCGAGGGTCTCCGCTTCGACGCCGCGCTCGAAGGTGCGGATCTCCATCGCGTGCGGTGTCGGGAAGCGCACGAAGCTGACGTTGGCGCCGGCTTCGCCGGCGCTGGGGTGGGCGCGCAGGACGGCGCCGAGGTCTTGAACTGGGGCCGTCGCCAGTCCCTCGGGCCAGGCGACGATCCAGTGCGGCACACCGATGGTGACGGCGGCGATGGTCAAGCGCTGGCCGTCGGTTTCGACTTCGATCTCGCGCACCGGAGCCCCCGGCAGCGGAGCGTCGACGGCGATCCGCCCGTGCTCGGCATCGCGCCCGGTGAGCGATCCAGCACCGGTCTCGAGGCGAACGTCGCCAGTGACCCAGTCGAGCTCGAGGGCGACGCGCACGGCGCAGCGAGCGCCGTTGAGGCAGAGCTCCGCCTCTCCGCCGTCGGCGTTGAAGTAGGTCATGCGGACCGCGTCATCGCGGCGCTCGAGCAGGAACAGGCCATCGGCACCGACCGATAGCCCCCGCCGGCACCAGGCCCGGATCTGCCGTCGGCTCGGCGGTGATTCGGGCTCCGGCAGGGCAATGAAGTCATTGCCGGCGCCGGAGACCTTGAGGAATTCCATCGGGGCTAGCCCGCCCTTCTCACGAGGTTTCCTGGCGAGAGGCCGTCGGTTCTTGAAGATGCAAGGCATCCGTCGCTGCCACGCCGCCGCCGTACTCGAGGTACTGCGAGGGGAGCAGGCGAAGGAGAATGCAGCAGGTTCGGGGACATACGGACTCGCAGCGGAAAGCTGGTGAGAGCTAGCGAACGGTGGCGGTGATGACCTGCTCGCCGGCGCTCTCGTTGCCGCGCTCGTCGACGGCGGTGACGCGGTACTCGAGCACGTCACCGAGGGTCAGACCACGGTCGACCAGCTTGGTGGCGGTCAGCGCAGCGTCGCTCAGGGCCGTCCAGGCCGCGGCTCCGGCGGTGCGGCGATACACCCGGTAGCCGGCCAGGTCGTCGGCCGTGACGGTGTTCCAGAGGAGCCGGATCTGGCCGCCTTCGGAGAGCGCCACCAGGCCCCCCGGATCGGTTGGTGCGAAGCGGTCCTGGTAGTCGACCTCGCGGGCCGAGCCGATGGTGCTCTCGATCAGCGGTCGGCGGCCCGCCACCCGGCTGACCGAGTAGACGTAGCGCCGACCGTACTCCGCCGAGAGATCCTTGTAGGCCCGCTGCTGATTGCCGACCACGCCGAGGGGACTCCCGAGGCGGGGATTCGAGGCATCTCGCCGGTAGACGTTGAAGCCCTTGGCGTCGGGGTCGTCTGCCGCCTCCCAGGCGAGGGCGATGCCGTCCGCCTCGGCCTCTGCCGACAGCTCCGTGACCGGCGCCGGAGGCGGCAGGCGCGGGATCAGGCCGCCGCGGTTGGAGTCGGCCGAGACCTCGCCCTCGGCGGTCGCCGTGCGGGCGGAGAAAAGCACCGCCAGCGGCGGCTCGCCTTCTTCCGGAAGCTCTTGCGGTGCCCAGGGCAGAGCGACGGTGATCTGAGAACCGTCGATGGCCTGGCGCAGAGCGTCGCCGGAGAGCTCGAGGCGCAGCGTGGCGGCGGCGGCGAACTCGCGATTGTCGACCTTCGGAAGACGATAGACCGGCGGACCGGTGGGCGCGGCTTCACTCTCGTCCTGGGGTCCCTCCTCGGCTGCCTCGGGCGCCGTGGTGTCCTCGCCGCCGGCTTCCGGAGCATCGGCCGCCTCGCTGGCGTCGTCCGCCGGCGGCTCTACCGGGGCCGGAGGTGGCGGCAGGATGGCGGGCCGTTCGACCTGCCAGATCTCGACCCGCTCGATCCCCGGAAGTGCCATGCCGGCGGTGGTGCGGTTGGGGTAGGCGAAGCTGAGCAGGAGCTGGCCGCCGCGCTGCTGAACGGCGAGGTCCGAGGCCGCCGCCGGAATGGTGCGCAGCGGCGGGAGCGGGTCGCCTTGCTTGCCGCAGCCGGTCAGACCGGTGAGCAGGGCGCCGAGGGCGAGGGCGGGAATCCAGGGCTTAGAGGACATAGCGCGAAAGGTCTCGGTCTTCGACCACGCCGGCCAGGTTGCGGCGCACGAACTCGGCATCGACCACCAGGTCGACGCCCTCCATCGCCGGGGCCTCGAAGGAGACCTCGTCGAGGAGGCGCTCCATCAGGGTGGCGAGGCGGCGGGCTCCGATGTTCTCGGTCGACGAGTTGACCTCGACGGCGAGGCGGGCGATCTCGGCCACGGCATCGTCGGCGAAGGTGAGCTCGAGGCCCTCGGTGGAGAGCAGGGCCTGGTATTGCTTGGTGAGGGCCGTCTCCGGCTCGGTGAGAATGCGGACGAAGTCCTGCTCCGTCAAGGCCTGCAGCTCGACCCGAATGGGGAATCTGCCCTGCAGCTCGGGGATCAAGTCCGAAGGCCGGCTGACGTGGAAGGCGCCGGCGGCGATGAACAGGATGTGGTCGGTCTTGACCATCCCGTACTTGGTCGACACGGTGGTGCCTTCGACGATCGGCAGCAGGTCGCGCTGCACTCCTTCGCGCGAGACGTCCGGGCCACGGCCACCCTCGCGGCCGGCGATCTTGTCGATCTCGTCGAGGAAAATCATGCCGCCCTCGGCGACCCGCTCGCGAGCTTCCCGCGCCACCTGCTGGCGGTCGATCAGCTTCTCCGCCTCCTGCTGGGCGAGAATCTCGCGGGCGTCGGCCACCGTCACCTGCTGCTTGCGGCGACGACCGCCGAACAGGCCCGGCAGCATGTCCTTGATGTTGACGCCGACTTCCTCCACCCCTTGGGGGGTGAACATCTCGAAGCTCGGGTAGGCGGACTCTTCGACCTCGATCTCCACCTTGCGCTGGTCGAGCTTGCCGGCGCGCAGCTTGGCGCGAAACTTCTCGCGCGTTTCCTGGACGTCGTTCTCTTCGCTCTCCGAATCTTCGAGGCGGGCGGCGTAGCCGAGGGTCGAGCGGGCCGGCACCAGGAGCTCGAGGAGGCGCTCTTCGGCGCGGTTGGCGGCCTCCTCCTGCACGGCGCTGCGCTTCTCGGCGCGCACCATGCCGAAGGCGATGTCGACCAGGTCGCGGATCATCGATTCGACGTCGCGGCCGACGTAGCCGACCTCCGTGAACTTGCTGGCCTCGACCTTGATGAAGGGCGCCCGCGCCAGCCGCGCGAGGCGGCGGGCGATCTCCGTCTTGCCGACGCCGGTGGGGCCGATCATCAGGATGTTCTTGGGCGCGATCTCTTCGGCCAGCTCGGGGGGAAGCTGCTGTCGCCGCCAGCGGTTGCGCAGGGCGATGGCGACGGCCCGCTTGGCGGCGTGCTGACCGACGACGTACTTGTCGAGCTCGGCGACGATGTCGCGCGGCGTCATGTTCTCCAAGCCACCCGCCGGAAGGGCCGCCTCGAGGGGGACCAGATCACTCGCCATCGTGCAGCTCCTCGAGGGTCAAGCGGTCGTTGGTGAAGACACAGATCTCGGCGGCGATGGCCATCGATTCCTCCACCACCTGGCGTGCCGTCAGGGAGGTGTGACGCAGCAGGGCCTTGGCCGAAGCGTAGGCATAGAGGCCGCCGGAGCCGATCGCCAGGATGCCATCGTCCGGCTGCATCAGGTCTCCGGCGCCGTTGAGCAGGAAGCTCTTCTTGCTGTCCGTCACCACCATCTGCGCCTGGAGCTGCCGCATGGCGCGGTCGGTGCGCCAGTCCTTGGCGAGCTCGACCACGGCGCGCTCGAGATTGCCACCGAACTCCTCGAGCTTGTTCTCCAGCCGCGAATAGAGGGCCAATCCGTCGGCAGCCCCGCCGGCGAAGCCCACCAGCACCTTGCCGCCGGCGGCGCGGCGGACCTTGGCGGCCTGGGCTTTGATCACCGTATTGTTGAGCGTGACCTGGCCGTCGCTGGCCATGCAGACCTGCCGGTCGCGGCGCACCAGGAGCACGGTTGTTGCGTGGAAATCACTCATCGTTCGGGCATTCTAATGGGTTGGTGGAGCGGCCGGGACAGGACCTCGCGGTCACTCTCGGCGGGCGCGCGGATGAGCCTCCCGGTAGACGGACAGGAGACGCTCGATTTCGACGTGAGTATATCGTTGCGTGGTGGCCAGAGAGGCGTGGCCGAGGAGCTCCTGAATGGCCCGCAGATCGGCTCCACCTTCGAGCAGGTGGGTGGCGAAGGTGTGGCGTAGGGTGTGAGGGTGGACCCCTGCCGCGAGGGCCGCGGCATCGACCCGCCGGTCGAGGATGCGGCGTACCGAGCGGGCGCTCAAGCGAGTGCCGCGATAGTTCAGGAAAACCGGTTCGCCGCGGCCGTCCTCGCGGCGCACCTGGTCCCAGTCGTCGAGCCACCCTGCGAGGGCGTCGGCGGCGCGCCGGCCGAAGGGAACCATGCGCTCTTTGCCGCCCTTGCCGAGCACCCGCAGGACGCGCGCCGCGAGGTCGAGGTCGCGCCAGTCGAGGGAGACCAGCTCGCCGACCCGTAGGCCGCTGGCGTAGAGCAGCTCGAGCAGGGCCGAGTCTCGCCGGTCGAGGGCGCTGGCTTCCGCCGGTGGTTCGAGGAGCTGCTCGATCTCGCCCGGTCGCAGGTGCCGCGGTAGGTCCTTGGGGGTCTTCGGAGAGGGTACCGCGGCGGCCGGATTGGTGCTCGCGCGACCGCTGGCGCAGGCCCAGCGAAACAGGCTGCGGACGGCCGACAGAGAGCGGCTCTGAGTGCGGCGGCCGGCTCCCTGGTGATGGCGATGAGCCACGAAGGCGCGCACCGCCGCTGCATCGATCGCCTGCGGCCTCAGCTCTTCCGGTGCGACGCCGAGATAGTCCCTCCCGACGAAGCGCACGAAGCGCTCGAGGTCGCCGCGGTAGGCCCGCAGGGTGTGCTGCGAGAGATTGCGATCGAGCTCGAGATGGCGCAGGAAGTCTTCCACCAAGCGTTGCATCGTGGTCAGTGTGCCACAGGTCCCAGCGCGCCGAGGCGGGCCCACGGTGCAACCCGCCTGCATCTTGGCCCCGAACCCTTGTTGTAGGGTTGATGAATCGCTGGTTTTGATGCAGGTGTCTCGGAATTCGATCGGGAGGTGGTGCGATGAGAGGACTTCGATGGTTCTTGCTCTCGGCATTCGTCGCCACGATCTGCTGGCCGTCGGTGCTCTTCGGGGTCGAGCCGGTGGTGTTCGGCGAGTGGTCCTCGAACAGCTATCGCAACTTCGTCACTCTCAATGCCTGGGTGCAGCCCAACGGCAACGATCTGAGGGTCTTCTTCAACGCCGAGAGTGCCATCGACCGCACCGGTTCGGTCGAGGTTCTGGTGCCGGCCGGTGACCAACTGGTGCTGGTGTCGGCGCCGGTCCTGCTGCCCAGTTGTGACGAGAGATACGACTTCCAGACCTTCATCTGGACCGACACCTACGGCATCACAGAAGGCCTTGGGAACACCTTTTTCAGTTTCGACTGTGGGCGACCGGAGGGAATCTGCACGGTGCCCATCGAGCCGATCGCCTGTGGGGGTGTCGCGAGCGGTGAAACCACCGCCACCTCACTCGATCAAATCGCCGACTATTCCTGCAACGGCGGCGACTACGGCGCCGGTCAGGACGTCTTCGTGTTCTCGCCGGCAGCCAACGGCCGGATCACGGTCACTCTCGATGAGCTCGCTGCCGACCTCGACCTGATGGTGTTGCGCAACCGGTTCACCGGCTGCGACGCCTCGCAGTGCCTCTACTCGAGCACCGAGGCGGGTCTCGATGCCGAGACGGTCACCATGGCGGTGACCGCCGGTGAGCAGTACTTCTTCGCCGTCGATGGCGCCGTCGGCAGTGCCGGTGCCTATCGCCTTTCGCTGGTGTGTGACGACCGCCTGCTGTTCGCCGACTCCTTCGAGGGTCGCTCCTGTTGGTCGAGCCGCGAACCCAACCCGCTGCCGGTCCGCTGCGGCGTTCCTCTGTTGCAACCTTGAGTCGCCGCGACGGGAATCCTCGGCGCCGCCGTCGAGCCCGAGGGGCCCGGTACATCCCCACCGCAGCGTTGGAGCGTTTGGCCGACTAGCTGTTCACCCTTGCTGTTTCCTGAGGGACTTCCGGTGCGGTCGGGATCGGTCGGTGGGGGACGCCCTGGACTTGGGCCCAGGCCGCCAGGGCGCCGTGGGCGCGTGCGGCGAGGACTTGGCGCTTCTGCTTCTTGGGAACTCGCCGGCCGAGCTCGTCGAACAGGCCGTAGTTGATGTTGGCGGGCTGGAAGCGCTTCGGATTCGACTCCGTGAGGTGCCGCGCCAGGGCTCCGAGGGCGGTGGTTGCGGGGAGCGCGGTGGGGGTTCGCCCTTGGCGCTCGAGGTGCAGATAGAGGGCGATCACCAGGCCCGTGGCCGCCGACTCGAGGTAGCCCTCGACGCCGGTGATCTGGCCGGCGAGGCGCAGCTCGGGCCGGGCCTTGAGACGGTAGAAGGGGTCGAGGTGGGTGGGGGCGTTGATGAAGGTGTTGCGGTGAATCTGCCCGAAACGCACGATCTCGGCGTTTTCGAGACCGGGAATGAGGCCGAAGACGCGGCGTTGCTCGGGCCACTTCATGCGCGACTGGAATCCCACCAGGTTGAAGTGGGTCTTGGCGAGGTTCTCGCGGCGCAACTGGAGCACCGCCCACGGTCGGCTACCGTCCGGCGGCGTCAGCCCGACCGGCTTCATGCAGCCGTAGCGCAGGGTGTCGGGACCGCGCCGGGCGAGCTCCTCGATGGGCAGGCAGCCCTCGAAGAAAAGACCCTTCTCGAAATCGTGCAGGGGGAGCACCTCGGCCTCCACCAGAGCCTGGTGGAAGGCCTCGTACTGTGGCCGGTCGAGAGCCGCATTGAGGTAGTCGTCGCCGTCGCCTTTGCCGTAGCGGGATTGCCAGAACAGCCGGCCCATGTCGAGGCTCTCGGCGTCGACGATCGGCGCGATGGCGTCGTAGAAGTAGAGGTACTCGTCTCCCAGCAGGGAGCCGAGGGCGCCGGCCATGGCCGGCGAGGTCAGGGGGCCGGTGGCGATGACCGCGTCGCCCTCGGGGAGCGACTCCACTTCTTGCCGGCGAATCTCGATCTTGGGGTGCTTCTCGAGGTGTTGGCTGACGTCGGCGGCGAAGCGGTCGCGATCCATCGCCAGGGCACCGCCGGCGGGCACCGCCGCCCGGCGGGCGCAGGCCAGCACCAGCGAGTCGAAAGACTCCATCTCACGTTTCAGCAGGCCGGCGGCGTGGAAGGGGTCGTCGCTGCGGAAGGAGTTACTGCACACCAGCTCGGCGAAGTGGTCTGTCTTGTGGGCCGGAGTGCGCTGCTCGGGGCGCATTTCGTGCAGCACCACGGAAACGCCCCGTTCGGCGAGCTGGTAGGCGCATTCGGAGCCGGCGAGGCCGCCTCCGACAATTTCGACGGGATTGCTCACCGGCGAATTATACGGCCCCCGACGGACCTCTCCAGGGTTCCTCGGAGAGGCCCGAAACGTCGCCATCGGTGAGCTCTCGAAGGGTCATCGTCAGGGCCGGAAGAATCGGCGATGAGACTGCGCTTCGGCTCGCCGCGCCCGCCGCCGTCGCCTTGACAGCTTTCGAGAGGGGCCGGTACTCTCTCCGCCGCTCACGTCGAGCGGCCCTTCCTTTGTTTTTGAAGTTCTCGCCGTCCGGGCGCGCAATCCAAGCGATTTATCGAAGCGAGATCCATGGCAGAACCCACCAAGCACCTCGTCATCGTCGAGTCCCCCGCCAAGGCCAACACCATCAGCCGATTCCTGGGAGGTGACTACCAGGTCGAGGCGAGCTACGGGCATGTTCGCGATCTGCCGCAGAATGCCAAGGAAATTCCGGCCGGAGTCCGCAAGCAGAGCTGGGCACGGTTGGGGGTCAATGTCGACGAGGGCTTCGAGCCGCTCTACGTGGTGCCGGCGGACAAGAAAAAGCACGTCAAGCGTCTCAAGGACGCTCTGCGGGGTGCCGATCGCCTGTTGCTCGCCACCGATGAAGATCGCGAGGGCGAGAGCATCAGCTGGCACGTTCTCGAGCTGCTCGACCCCAAGGGCAAGGTCGACGTCCAGCGGATCGTCTTTCACGAGGTGACGCCGGAGGCCATTCGCTCGGCCCTCGAGTCGCCGCGCAAGGTCAACGAGAACCTGGTGCGGGCCCAGGAGGCGCGCCGGGTGCTCGATCGCCTCTATGGCTACTCGCTGTCGCCGTTGCTCTGGAAGCGGGTGGCCCCGGGCCTGTCGGCCGGTCGGGTGCAGAGCGTCGCGGTGCGCCTGCTGGTCGAGCGCGAGCGTGAGCGGATCGCCTTCCGCAGCTCCACCTATTGGGACCTCAAAGCTCACCTCGAGGCCGAAGGAGGGCGCTTCAAGGGACGCCTGGTGCGGGTCGCCGGCCAGCGCCTGGCGGACGGCAAGAGCTTCGATTCGGCCACCGGCAAGCTGCGCGACACGCAGCGCTTGCTGCTCGATGGTCCGGCTGCCGACGGGTTGCGCCAAGGAGCGCTGGCGGCTCGTCCCTGGAAGGTCTCGAAGCTCGACCTCAAGCCCGGCCAGCAGCGGCCGGCGCCGCCCTTCATCACCTCGACCCTGCAGCAGGAAGGCAACCGCAAGTTGCGCTTCACGGCACGCCGCACGATGAGCGTGGCGCAGCAGCTCTACGAGGGCATCGATCTCGGTGGTGAAAGGATCGGACTGATCACCTACATGCGAACGGACAGCCTGAGCCTCGCCGGGCGCGCCATCGACCAGGCTCGAACGGTGATCGAAAAGGCCTATGGGGCCGAGTACCTGCCCGCCAAGCCGAATCGCTACAAGACCAAATCGAAGGGTGCTCAGGAAGCCCACGAGGCGATTCGGCCGACGGATCTCAGCCGTCGTCCGAAGGACCTGAAGCCTTATCTCAACGACGACCAGTTTCGCCTCTACGAGCTGATCTGGAAGCGCACCATCGCCTGCCAGATGCTGCCGGCGAAGTTCGAGCGCACCAAGCTCGAAGTCGAGGTCGAAGTGGAGGACAAGACCCTGACCTTCGCCGCTTCGGGGCGCCAGATCGTCTTCCCGGGGTTTCTGCGCGCCTACGTCGAAGGCTCCGACGATCCCGACGCGGAGCTCGGTGATCAGGAGACCCTGCTGCCGCCGCTGACGGTCGGTCAAGCGGTCGAGCCCCTGGCCGTCGATGCCGAGGAGCACGCCACCAAGGCGCCTTTCCGCTTCACCGAGGCGAGCCTGGTCAAGCAGCTCGAGGAGGCCGGGATCGGCCGGCCCTCGACCTACGCGTCGATCATCAGCACGGTGCAGGACCGCGGCTACGTGTTCAAGAAGGGCAACGAGCTGATCCCGACCTTCACCGCCTTCTGCGTCACTCAGCTCCTCGAGCAGCAGTTCGAGGATCTCGTCGACACCGAGTTCACGGCCCACATGGAAGGTGCCCTCGACGAAGTCGCCGCCGGCCGCCGAGAGTGGAACAATCTGGTCGGAGGGTTCTTCCTCGGCGGCGAAGAGAAGCCGGGACTGCAGAGGCGGGTCGAGGAGGGAGAGGTGGTCTATCCCGCCATCGAGCTCGGCCGTGATCCGGAGAGCGACGATCCCATCGTCGTCAAGATCGGTCGTTACGGCGCCTACCTGCGCCGCGGCGAAGGCGGCTCCGGCAACATGGCGAGTTTGCCGGAGGACCTGCCGCCGGCGGACTTGACCGTCGAAGCGGCGGTGGAAATGCTGCGCGGTCGCGGCGAGAAGGGCGAGCCGATCACCCGCGATCCCGGGACCGGTCGCGACGTGTACCTGCAGAACGGTCGCTTCGGCGCCTACCTCGAGGTCGACCAGACCGAGGAAGAGAAGGAGAGCAAGGTCAAGCCGCGGCGGGTGTCGGTGCCAAAAGGCATGAAGATCGACGACGTGACGCCGGAGATCGCCGGGCGGCTCATCCTTCTGCCGCGCGAGCTCGGAGCCCATCCGGAGAGTGGCGAGATGATCTCCACCGGCCTCGGCCGCTACGGCCCCTTCGTCAAGCACGAGAAGGACTACCGCAATCTCGCCACCTGGGAAGAGGCCTGCGACCTGACCTTCGAGGCCGCCCTCGAGATTCTCGCCAAGCCCAAGGCCAAGCGCGGCCGGGCCTCCCGCACGGTGCTCAAGGAGCTCGGCGAGGCGGAAGGCGCCGAGGGGCCGATGCAGGTGCTCGATGGTCGCTACGGTCCCTATGTCACGGACGGCAAGACCAACGCCTCTCTGCCCAAGGGTTCGGATCCCCAGGCGGTGACCGTGGAACAGGCCCTGCAGCTCCTCGAAGCGCGCCGCAACGCCCCCAAGCGCCCCCGCCGCCGTCGGCGCTAGCAGGCTGCTGGAAAAGTCGCGCTTCGCGACTTTTCCAGCGCTGCTAGCCGTTTGTTTCGAGAGGGACTGCGCGCCCCTGACTGCGGGTCCCGCTCCGGCCCAGGAGGCGCGGTTCTTGGGCCTCCTCTCCCGTCGCGGCGGCTGAGCCGCCGCCGGGTCCTCTCGGCCCCGGGAGCAGGCCTCTGAAAAAACTCAGGTTCGAGGACTCCTGGTCCGCGAGGGACCCCGAGCCCATAGGGCGAGGCGGCGCCTTAGGCGCCGAGGTCGGGGGTAAAGGCGCGCGACATGTGCGCGCGCCTGAGGGGGGCGCCTTTAGCCCCCCTGAAACAAACAGCAGGCGCTGAAGAAGCCGCCACGCGGCTTTTTCAGCAGCCTGCTAGCGACGGCGTCCGAAGGCGCCTCCGGGGAGGCGCCGGATCCAGCCCTCGAGCTCGAGCTCGAGGAGCGCCGTGAGGGTTTCGTCGATGCTCTTGCCGGTCGCCGTCGCCAACTCGTCGGCGTTCATGGCGTCACCGCGCGGCAGCAGCCCGAAGAGGCGACCGGCGAATCCTGGCAGCTCGGGTGGCGGTGGGCTGGGGCTCGCCGCCAGGGCATCCGGCAGAGAATCGAGCACATCCTGCGGATGGATCGCCGGGTAGGCACCGTCGCGCAACAGGCCGTAGGGACCTGCGCTGCCGCGATGGAAGATGCTGCCCGGAACGACGAAGACGTCGCGATCGAGGTCGAGCGCGTGGCGCACCGTGATCAGGGATCCGGAGCGGGCCGTCGCTTCCACCACCAGAACGGCTCGACAAAGGCCGGCGATGAGGCGATTGCGCACCGGGAAGTGCCAGGGACGGGGCTCGGTGCCGGGGGCGAACTCGCTGATCAGCGCTCCCTGGGAGGCGATGCGCCGGGCCAGCTCGCCGGCGCCGCGGGGATAGTCGACGTCGAGGCCGCAGCCGAGGACGGCAACGGTCGTCCCGCCGGCTTCGAGGCAGGCGCGATGGGCCCGTTGATCGATACCGCGGGCAAATCCGGAGACGATGGTGATGCCGGCTTCGGCGAGGCAGCCGGCGAAGAACGCCGCCGCTTCGAGGCCATAGGTGCTGGCCCGCCGCGAGCCGATCACGGCAACCGCTCGCTGCTCCTGCCAGTCCTGGCCCGCCGCCGCGCCGCGCCGATAGAGCACCGGCGGTGGCTGGGGTAGCCGCCGGAGGATTTCGGGAAAGTCCTCGTCGGCGAGGGTGACGAGCTCGGTGGCCGTCGCTCGCGCCTGTCGTCGCTGTTGTCGGGCGGCCTCGCCGGCGGTGCTCCTCAGCTCCAGGGCGCGGCGGAGGTAGCGGGCCGGGAGGCCGATCTCGTGGGCCAGTGGTGCGGCTTGGGAGAGGGGCTCGCGTCGCCATCGTGGCAGGGTGGCGGCGAGGCGGCAGGTCACCGCCATCGGCAGCGCCGGACAGCCGTGGAGGGCGGTCAGAAGGTCGCGGTCTCGCGCCCGGGGAGAAGATTCTCGAGTCGTCGCCATGCGCCCGGGAAGACGCCGTTGGCACCCCCGAATCGCTCGCTCGGGGCCGGCTCCATGCATCCATCGCCCCAGTTGGTGCTCGTATATACTAGCGAGGTTGATTCTGGTGCTTGTTTTGGCCGACGAGCTCTTGGTTCGCGGCGTGTCATTCGCCGCCGAGCGAGGTGTTCGGTGATCTCAGCGAGGGCGAATGCGATGCGTGCAGTGACTCCCAAGATTTTTCTTCTCGTCCTGACGCTGTTTCCGTTGATCGGCTGCGGCACGAGCGGTGCCGCCGGCGGCGGTGTCTCGGCCCAGGTCGATTTCGGCGTCGACATGGCTCGCCGCGGCCTGTGGAGCGAAGCCCTGTTTCGCTTCCAGCAGGCAGAGCGGCTGGAGCCCAACAACTTCCGAGTGATGAACAATCTGGCCGTCGCCTACGAGGCGAACGGTCTGTTCGACGAAGCCCTCGAGGCCTATCAGAAGGCCCTCGGCGCTTCGCCCAACAATCGCGAGCTGCGCCGCAACTACTCTCGCTTCGTCGAGTTCTACCAGAGCTTCAGGCCGGACGACGAAGACGACAGCGAAGGCTCGGCCGCGGCGAACGAAGGCGGCGGGTGAGGAACCTCCCGACGCCGCTCCGATGTTCCGATTCTGAGCCGGAAATCCCCAACTGGAGGTGGACCATGCACGCGAAGAGAACCTGGCTCGCCGGTCTCGCCCTGTTCCTTTTCACCCTTCCGATGATGGCCTCCGTCGAGGTTCGACTGACCCTGCCGCAGAAAGCGCAGCTCGATCTCAAAGGGCGCAGCTCGATGACCATCGCCCCCTTCCTGGTGGTCACCCAGGAGGGGCAGGAGCGGGTTCAGAACCGCAACATCGATGTCCAGAAAGAGTTCGAGAAGTACCTCTCGAAGACCCTGCGTCGCGAGACCAAGCTCAAGCTCATCGAGGCGCCGCGCCTCGACTATCCGACCTTTGATCTCGACCAGCTGTCGCGCGAAGGGGATTTCTGGGTCTCCGTCGGTGAGCGCACCCAGGCGGACCTGATTCTCGCCGGTGGCCTCGACTTCGACATCCAGGATCGCACCGGCTACCGCACCGAGGAGTACACCTCGCCGTTCAATGGCCGACAGTATTTCCGCCAGGTTCTGGTGGAGCAGACGGGCTTCGAGTACGACATCTTGATGCACGTCTACGACGGCCGCACCGGCGAGCTGCTGCACAGCGACAACTTCAAGGATTTCCAGAGCTACGAGCGCGAGCAGGCGGATCCCTTGGCCGGCATGTTCGAGAACCTCTATGCCCTCGAAGACCGCATCGTCGGTGTGTTCACCCAGAAGGAAATCGAAGCCACCCGTGTTCTCTTCACGGACTGAGAAGGAGCCCTCCTTGAAGCTTTCGAAGACTCTTTTCCTCGCCGCCACGGGGCTCGTCGCCCTCTCTCTGGCGTTGCCGCTGGTGGCTCAGCTCGGTCCTCAATACGGTGGGCGCGGCTTCGGCAAGAACAAGGTCCAGTACCGCGATTTCGACTGGAAGATCTACCACTCGACCCACTTCGACGTGTACTACTACACCGAGGAAGAGGCCTCCCTCGAGAAGGTGGTGTCCTTCGCCGAAAGCGCCTATGACCGGCTGTCGCGGGAGTTCGATTACCAGATTCAGGAGCCGACGCCCCTGATCTTCTATGCCACCCACTCGGCCTTCGAGCAGAACAACATCATTCTCAACTTCATCCCCGAGGGGGTGGGGGCCTTCGCATCACCGGTGCGCTTCCGGATGGTGCTGCCGATCGACCTGCCGGACGATGAGCTGATGAACCTCATCCTCCACGAGCTGACCCACATCTTCCAGTACCACATCCTCTTCCAGGGCCGCTTCGGCAAGGCGATCGCGGCGCGGCCGCCGCTCTGGCTGATCGAGGGCATGGCGAGCTACATGGCGGAGGACGAGACCACCCGCGACAAGATGTTCCTGCGCGACGCGGCGGTCAACGACATCATTCCGCCGATGACGAGCTGGAACGGCGGTGGCTTCTTCGCCTATCGCATCGGCCATGCGGTGCTCGATTACGTCGAGGAGACCTACGGTAAGGACGGCTTCCAGGACTTCGTCTTCGAGCTGCGGAGCTCGATCGGCTCTTCCGTCGGTCGCGCCGTCGAGCGCGCCTTCGGGGTCGAGCCGGAGGACTTCGATGCCGATTTCCGCCGCTGGCTGCGGCGCAAGTACCTGCCGGAGCTGCTCGAGACCGGTGAGCCACGGGACTTCGGCCGTCCCTTCCGGGTGACCCGCGGTCTGCCCAGCCAGATCATCTCGCCGGCGGCCTCGCCTTCCGGCGATCTCCTGGCGGCCTTCACCTCGGAGCGCGGCGACGTCGACATCACGCTGTTCGACACCAAAAAGCGGCGCAACCTGCGCAACCTCACCAAGGGCTTCAGCAGCGACTACCAGTATCTGGTGGCGCAGGAGCTCACCCTGGGACGCAAGTTCGGTCGCGATCTCGCCTTCTCGCCGGACGGCAACACCATCGCCGTCTTCGCCAAGCGCGAGCGCAATCGCAGCCTGCTGCTGGTCGATGCCCTCAACGGCAAGGTGCGCAAGCGCCTCGACCTCGACCACCTCGACCAGCATCTCGCGCCGGCCTGGCATCCGGACGGCCGCCGCCTGGCCTTCTCGGCGATCAAGGATGGCGCCTTCGACATCTACATCGTCGACACCGAGACCGGCGAAGTCGAGAACTTCACCCAGGATTCCTTCTTCGATGCGGCACCCACCTTCTCGCCGGACGGCAAGAGCCTGGTGATGACGACGGTGATCGGCGAGGGCCACGCCAAGCTTTTCCGCATTCCCCTCGACGATCCGAGCAAGCGCTTCCAGCTCACCTTCGGCGATTGGAGCGAGACCGATCCGATCTTCTCGCCCACCGGTCGGCGGCTGTATTTCACCTCCGATCGCACCGGCGTCGAGAACATCTTCGGCCTCGATCTCGAGAGCGGCGAGCTGCACCAGTACACCAACGCCGTGACCGGCTGCTTCATGCCGACGGTGTTGCCGCAGGCGGACGGCACCGAGCGCTTGGTCTACACCGCCATGTGGAAGGGTCGCTTCGACCTCTACGCCATCGAGGTGCCGGAGCCGGTGGTCGAAACGGAGACGGTGCAGATCGCCTCCGAGGCGTCGGATCCGGAGGCTCTGCCGGTCTTCGAGCCCGACATCCAGGTGCCGATCGATGATTCGAACATCGAGGATTACGGCGGCTTCAAGCTGTTTCTCGAAGGCGCCGACGCGGTGGTCGGCATCGACGATGATCAGACCCTGCTCGGCCAGATCGTGCTCAGCTTCACCGACTACCTCGGCGACCAGCGGGTGATCGCGGTGCTGAGCTCGGTCGAGAGCCTGTCGAACTTCGACATCACCTACATCAACCTGAAGAACCGCTGGCAGTGGCAGGTCAACCTGTTCGATGATCGCCTGTTCTACCGCACCTTCGATGATTTCCGCGGCGTCGAACGGGGCGATTCCGCCTACGAGCAGCGCGGTGCGGTGTTCTCGGTGGTGTATCCGTTCACCTTCCAGACCCGATTCGAGGTTGGCGCCGGCTATGTCTTCCGCGAGTTCGACCAGGTCGTGCAGGTGTTCGATCCGGAGCTCGGTCCGGGCACCGGCATCGTGCGAGTCGAAGACGATTTTCCGATCTTCAACCTCGCCTTCGCCGGCGACTCGTCGGCCTTCAACGAAACCGGTCCGGTGAGTGGCCGCCGCTGGCGCCTCGACTTCAGCTACGCCCTCGACACGGAGGAATCGGGCTCGCTGTTCACCTCGACGGAGCTCGAGGTCCGTCAGTACCTGCCGGTGACCCGGCGCAGCGGTTTCGCCCTGCGCGGCTTCTTCGGCGTCAGCGATGGCAACCAGCCGGGACTCTTCGCCCTCGGCGGCTTGGACAACCTGCGCGGCTTCGACTTCCGTTCGCTGGTCGGGACCCACGCCTTCGTCACCAATATCGAGTACCGATTCCCGCTAATCGATGTGCTGGCGACGCCGATCCTCGGCTTCCAGGGCATCCGCGGGATCATCTTCCTGGATGTCGGTGGCGCCTGGTTCGACGAGTTTGAAGATTTCGATATCTGGGATTCGGACAACGATCAGTTCGCCGATGCCCGGGCGTCCTACGGTTATGGAATCTCGGCGCGCTTCGCCGGTCTGACCATCAACTGGGACTTCGCTCGCCAGTACCGCTTCGACCTCGCCGAGGAAGGCTTCAAGACGGACTTCTGGATCGGGACGCGGTTCTAGTCTTTCAGGGGGGTTGTTCCAACCCCCCTCGCCGCAAGAAATGCGATTCTTGCGGCTCACCCCCGAGACGAGCCTCCGGCTCGCGCGCCCTCCTTTTCGGAGGGCGCGTGCGTTCCGTGTCTGGTTCGGCTTCGAGGCCTGAGCGTCAAGTTTGTTCCACTCCTGTCGCCCCAATTCGAGGAGGTCCCGAGACGAGCCCCCGGCTGGCGCGCCCTCCGTTCGGCGGGCGCGTTCGTTTCGTGCTCGACATGGGTTCGATGACCTTTTCGGGGAATTGCTCTCACCCCTCGCCGGGCGTCCCAGTTCAGGGCGGCCCCGACGCGAAGTGTCCTGGCCCTTCGTCCCCCTTCGTGGAGGGCGTTGCCTGTTTCCTTGTTCCCTGGGGATTCCGGGGAATACAATGGTCCCTCCATGCAAATCGACGTGCTAGGAGCTTTTGGCGGCGAGAGTCTCGACTGCCGGATGACCTGTTTGCGGGTCAACGGGACGGTGGCGGTGGATGCCGGCTCGCTGTCCCAGGCGCTGCCCGTCGAGGAGCAGGGGCAGGTGCGATCGATCCTGCTGACCCACTCGCACATGGATCACACCAATTCGTTGCCCTTCTTCATCGAGAACGTCTACGGGCAGACTTCCGAGGCGATCGATCTCTATGCCTCGGCGGCCACCATCTACGCCATCCGCAAGTACCTCTTCAACAACGCCACCTGGCCCGACTTCAGCCGCTTGCCGAACCACCTGTTGCCGGCGGTGCGTTTTCACGAGCTGCGCGACGAGGTGCCGGTGGTGCTCGACGGCGTGACCTTCACTCCGATCTCGGTGCATCACCCGGTACCGACCTTCGGCTTCCTCATCGAGCAAGGCGGCAAGGCGGTGCTGTGGTCGAGTGACACCGGCCCGACGCGCCGACTCTGGGAAGTGGCCAATCAGACCCCCGGCCTGGGCGCGGTGTGTATCGAGACCAGCTTCGACAACTCGCTGCAGCAGGTCGCCGACGTCTCCCAACACCTCACGCCCTGCACCCTCGAGCTCGAGCTCCACAAGTTGGAGAAGAAGGTGCCGGTGCTCCTGCACCACCTCAAGCCGCCTTGCGTGAAGCAGATCCGGCAAGAGGTGAAGGCGCTCAAGAACCCGGATCTCGACTTCCTCGAGCAGGGCCGCAGCTACACCTTCTGATTGCGTCGCGGGTGACGCTGGCCGGTCGCCGGCGGCGCCATTCTCATCTCGCTGTCACCGGTGAGTCGTGATACCTTCAAAGCGCGAAGAGAACGAGCTCTCTCGATCCACCCCAGACAAACGGTCCCACTCGTGATTTCTCACGTTTCTACTCGAATTCGGCGGGAGAGGTACCAGCCCTGATGCGCATCGCTGTGCTGGGTTCCGGGAGCCGCGGCAACGCCCTGGTGGTCGAATCCGAGGGGCGATTGCTGCTGGTCGATGCTGGGTTCTCCTGCAAGCAGCTCGAGAAACGTCTCGCCTCCCTCGGGGTCGAGGCGGCGGACCTGGCGGCGGTGCTGGTGACCCACGAGCACGGCGATCACATCCGCGGGGTCGACGTCCTGGCGCGGCGCTATGGGCTGCCGGTGTATGCCACCGAGGGCACCTTGGAGGCCTGTCGCGGACTCCGCGACGAGGTCCGCGAGGGGGCCTGCATCATCGCCTCGGGTCGGCCCTTCCATGTCGCCGATTTCGAGGTCGAGCCCTTCGCCGTGCCCCACGACGCTCGCGAGCCGGTGGGGCTGGTGATTCAGAGCGCCGACGGTCACCGCCTCGGGCTGGCGGCCGATCTCGGCAGCCGCAGCCGTCTCGCCTGGGGCCGTTTGACGGACCTCGACATCCTGGTGATCGAGACCAATCACGATCTCGAGATGCTGCGCAACGGTCCCTACCCGTGGTCCCTCAAGCAGCGGGTGGCGGGGCGTCACGGTCATCTTTCGAATCGCGATGCGGCGGACGGCTTGCCGGAGCTGATCAATGATCGGCTGCGCTGGGTCGTCCTGTACCATCTTTCCCAAACCAACAATCTGCCGGCCCTGGCCGCCTCGGAGGTGGGGGAGACCCTCGCCCGCGAGGGTGCGCCGGCGCAGGTGGCCATGACGGAGCAGGATCGTCCCACTTCCTGGCTGGAGGTATCCCCTTGAAGGCAAGAGTCACTGTCTATCCGCGTCGCGAAATCCTCGACCCTCAGGGCAAGGCGATTCTCGCTGCCCTCGCCGGCGTCGGCTTCGACGATGTCGAAGACGTGCGGGCCGGCAAGAGCTTCGAGATCGTGCTCGGCACCGACGACTCCGAGCAGGCCAACGCCCGGCTCGACGAGATGTGTCGCAAGCTGCTCGCCAATACGGTGGTGGAGGACTACGCCATCGAGATCCTCGAGGAGCCCGAACCGTGAGGTGTGGAGTCGTCGTCTTTCCGGGCTCGAACTGCGATCACGACGTCTACCACGTGCTGAAGCACGTTCTCGAGCAGGAAACGGTGTTCCTCTGGCACGGCGACGAAGACCTCAAGGGTTGCGACCTGGTGGTGTTGCCGGGCGGGTTTTCCTACGGCGACTACCTGCGCGGCGGAGCGCTGGCGGCGTTGTCGCCGGTGATGGCGGCGGTCAAGCGCCATGCCGAAGCCGGCGGGTCCGTGCTCGGTATCTGCAACGGCTTCCAGATCCTGCTCGAAGCCGGCCTCCTGCCGGGGGCGATGCGGCGCAATGAGAACCTGCGCTTTCTTTGCCAGGATGTTTTCCTGCGGGTCGAACGGGACGACCTGCCCTTCACCCGCGAGTACTCCACGGGGCAGGTGGTGCGCATGCCGATCGCCCACGCCGAGGGCAACTACGAGGACACGGCAGAAGCCCTCGACCAGCTCGAGGCCGGTGACCAGGTGGTGTTTCGCTATGTCGACGCCGACGGTGGCGACGCCGGCGGCAACGTCAACGGCTCGGCGCGGGCGATCGCCGGGGTCTGCAACGCCGGTGGCAACGTGCTCGGCATGATGCCGCACCCGGAGCGCTGCTCCGAGCAGATTCTGGGCAACACCGATGGCTTGGCGCTGTTCGCCGGCACCGTGCGGTCGACCCTCTCGGGGGTGGTGTCGTGAGCACTGCGGAGCCCACCGTCGATCAACAGCTCGCCGCCGAGCACGGTCTGACGGAGGAGGAGTTCGGCACCCTCTGCTCGCTCCTCGGGCGGACCCCGAACTACACCGAGCTCGGCATCACCTCGGCCCTGTGGTCGGAGCATTGTTCCTACAAGTCGTCGCGTGCGTATCTGCGCACCTTCCCGACGGAGGGGCCCCATGTCCTCCAGGGACCCGGCGAAAACGCCGGCGTCGTCGACCTCGGCGAGGGGCTGGTGGCGGCCTTCAAGATGGAGAGCCACAACCACCCCAGCTTCATCGAGCCCTACCAGGGGGCGGCGACCGGCGTCGGCGGCATTCTGCGCGACATCTTCACCATGGGGGCGCGGCCCGTCGCCTGCATGGACTCGCTGCGCTTCGGCGAGCTCGACGCACCGCGCATGAAGTACCTGGTGGACGGCGTGGTGCGCGGCATCGGCGACTACGGCAACTGCGTTGGCATCCCCACCGTCGGCGGCGAGACCGGCTTCCACCGTTCCTACAACGGCAACATCCTGGTCAACGCCTTTGCCGTCGGCATCGCTCGCCGCGAGCGCATCTTCACCGCCAAGGCCACCGGCGTCGGCAATCCCATCCTCTACGCCGGCAGCCGCACCGGCCGTGACGGCATTCATGGCGCCACCATGGCGTCCGAGTCCTTCGACGGCGAGAGCGAGGCCAAGCGTCCGACGGTGCAGGTGGGCGATCCCTTCACCGAGAAGGTGCTCCTCGAAGCCTGCCTCGAGGCCATGCGCACCGGCGCCGTGGTGGCGATTCAGGACATGGGGGCCGCCGGCCTGACCAGCTCGGGCTTCGAGATGGCCGGCCGGGGCGGCACCGGCGTGAAGCTCGATCTCACCGCCGTGCCGCTGCGCGAGCCCGGCCTTTCGCCCTACGAGATCATGCTCTCCGAGTCTCAGGAGCGGATGGTTTTGGTGGCGCGTCGGGGGCGCCAGGAGGAGATCGAAAAGGTCTTCCGTCGTTGGGGCCTCGAGGTCGCCCAGATCGGCGAGGTCACCGATACCGGTCGGGCGGTGCTGTCGATGCACGGCGAGGTGGTGGCCGATATGCCGATCGCGCCGCTCACCGAGGAAGCGCCGATCTACCGCCGCCCGGCGGAGCCGCCCCAGGATCTCGCCGAGCGCCATCGGCGGCAGGATCTCGACCTGCCGGACGATCCCGGGCAGGCGCTGTTCGATCTGCTGTCGACGCCGGAGATGGGCAGCAAGGAGTGGATCTGGCGGCAGTACGACCACACCGTGCGCACCAACACCATTCAGGGTCCTGGCGGCGATGCCGCGGTGCTGCAGATCAAAGGCGCCGCCTCGGGCCTGGCGATGACCAGCGACGTCAATCCCACCTACTGTTGGCTCGATCCCCGCACCGGCGGTGCTCAGGCGGTGACCGAGGCGGTGCGTAATCTCGCCTGCGTCGGCGCCGAGCCCCTCGGGCTGACCGATTGCCTCAACTTCGGCAACCCCGAGAACCCGGAGATCGCCTGGCAGTTCCAGGAGGCCATCGTCGGCATGTCGGAGGCCTGTCGGGCTCTCACTGTGCCGGTGATCTCGGGCAACGTGTCCTTCTACAACGAGACCGATGGAGTTTCCGTCCACCCGACGCCGACGGTGGCGATGGTGGGCGTGGTGCCGGTGCTCGATCGGGTTCCGGAGTCGAGCTTCGTCCGCGAGGGGCATCGTTTGGTGCTGCTCGGCGAAGATCGCGAGGAATATGGCGGCTCGGCCTATGCCCGCCTGTTGCTCGATGTCGAGCAGGGAGCGCCGCCGGCGGTGGACCTCGACCACGAAGCGCGTTTGGCGGAGCTGCTGCGGGTGCTGGCCTTCAACGGCAGCCTGTGGACCGCCCACGACCTCTCCACCGGCGGTCTCGCGGTGGCCCTGGCGGAGGCCACCTTCGGTCGCCGCCTGGGGGCGCGGGTCGAGGTTCCGGGGAGTGCCCTGGGGCTGTTCTCGGAGACCCAGGGGCGAGTGCTGGTGGCCTGCGATGGCGGCGAGCTCGACACCGTCCTCGGCCGGGCCGAAAAGGCCGGAGTGGCGGCCCGGGAGATCGGCGAGGTCGGCGGTGAAGAGCTCGACATTGGCTTTGACGGGGGCCGCCTGCAGCGTTCCGTCGCCGAGCTTCACGAGGCTTGGTCGACGGCTTTGCCGCGAGCGCTCGGAGTCTGAGGCCCCGCGCCGGGAGGGGTAAGCCGTGGCATCGAGGTTACGGACGATGGCACGGACCTCGCCGACGCGCTTCCGCTGTCGGCGGCCGACCGCCGGCCGGCGGTGCACATCCCGCTCCGCGGAGGCCCCTTGATCACCGTCGAGGAGCGCTGGGGAGTCGTCCGATTGAAGATGACCCGGCGCCTCTTCGGGCGGCCGATCCACAGCGTTTCGGCCTATCTCTTGGACCGTCTGCTGATCGACGCCGGGCCACCCGGCTGCGGCGCTGCCCTCGTCGAGTGGTTGCGGCAGGACCGGCGCGGTCGGCGGGTCGAAGCGGTGCTCTTGACCCATCACCACGAGGACCACGTCGGAGGTGCCGCTCGGCTGGCGGCGGAGCTGCGTTTACCCCTCTTCGCCCCCGCGCTGGCGGTCGAGCGCTTGGCTCGCCGGCAGCCCATTCCGCTCTATCGCCGGCTGGTCTGGGGAGTCCCCACGCCGTGCGTCGCTCAGCCCCTCGAGGACGAGTCACGCTTCGCCGGTCGCTCTCTCGAGGTGATCGCCACTCCGGGCCATGCCTTCGACCACGTGTGCCTGCTCGACCGTGAAAGCGGCTTGCTGTTCAGTGGCGACCTCTATGTCCACGAGCGGGTGCGCTCGCTGCGGCGCATCGAGAACCCCTGGATTCACCTCGACTCGCTGCGCCGGGTGCTGGCGCGGGAGCCACGCAATCTGGCGTGCGCCCACGCCGGCTTCGTGGCGGCAGCCGATCCGGCCCTGCAGCGCAAGATCGACTTCTGGGAGACCCTGGCCCAGAGCGCTGCCGAGCTCGCCGCCGCCGGCTGGTCGCGGCGCCGCATCCGCCGCCGACTGCTCGGTCGGGAGAGCTGGCTGACCTGGCTCAGCCTGGGTGACTTCTCGAAGGCACGCCTACTGCGGTCGCTGCTCCGGCCGCCGGGGTCAGACTCCCGGTAGGGTGAGGGGAGTGGTCGCCGGCGCCGTCTGCCAGGCGAGCTGGGCGGCCCGACTCAGCAGCAGAATCAAGAGCACCAGGCCGGCTCCCGCGGCCGGTCGGCGCAGCCGCTCCGGGAGCCAGCGGGCGCCAGCCAGCAGTAGCGCCGCCGCCGCCGCCGACAGCCACCAACCCTCGCGCAGCAGTGCCTCCGCGATGGCGCTCGGCAGCGCCGTGAAGTAGAGCGGTACGGCGACGGCCCCGGCGAGCGCCCAGCGCGGCCGGCGGCTGAACAGGATCTCTCCGGCAGCGATCATCCAGGAGCAGCGGGCGAGGCTGGCGATGGCGAGATCCGAGAGCGAGGTCCAGGGCCCTTCGCCGCTGCGCAAGAGCTCCTGGAAGACCGCCACGGCGAGGCAGGTGATCGCCCCGAAGGCGGCGGCGAGGCGCCATCCCAAGGGCTCGAGCTTGCGCCAGCCGGCGAGCAGCGTCAGGTCGATCAGCAGCAATATCGGCAGACACACCATCAGCGCCCGCACCGCCGCGTCCGTCGGCCGGTAGGTGCCCCAGCCGGCGGCGATCAGGGCGTCTGGTCGCGCCGCTGTCTGGAGGGCGGCGAACATGATGGCGGCGAGCAAGAGGGGGATCGCCAGCAGTGTCCAGGAGCGCCGTTCGTCGGGCTCTCGGCGGGCGAGCTCCCAGGGGCCGAAAACATGGCCACCGAAGGTGACGAAGGTGATCGCGAGGGCGAGGATCTCGATCACGGCTCAGCTCGGCCGCGGCCCGGCGTCGGGCCAGGGGATTTCGACCAGCCACTGTTCTTCCCCCAGGGCCGCGAGATGGTGCGAGACGGAATCGCCACCGGGCGGCACCGGCCAGTGCGGGGCGATGGCGGCGAGAGGGGCGAGGGCGAAGCGGCGCTCCAGCAAACGGGGATGCGGCAGCCGTAGCTCGCGACGCTGGCTGACGGTGTCGCCGTAGAGCAGGAGATCGATGTCGAGGGGCCGGGGGCCGTCGCGCTCGCCGGGCCTCGCCACCAGCGCCCGGCCGGCGGCCAGCTCGAGACCCTTGGCGAGGGCGAGGACCGCATCTGGCGAGAGCACCGTTCGCCCGACGGCGACGGTATTGAAGTAGTCCTGTTGGGGAGGGGCGGCGCGTTGGCGCCGGGCGGCGAGGGGGCGGCTGCGGTAGAGGGGGCCGACCTGCAGGGAGCCGACGAGGTCTTCGAGGCAATCGAGAGCCTGCCCCAGAGTGCCGACCGCCGACTCGCCGCGAGACGGTAGGTTGGCACCCAGGCCAAGGGCGAAGGGCACGGCGTCAGTCGTCGTCTTCTTCGTCCTCGAGGTCGACATCGATCGGCTCGCCGGTGGGTTCGGCGACCTCTTCCTCCTCTTCGTCTTCCTCTTCTTCCTCGTCGCCGTCCGACTCTTCTCCGAGCTCTTTCTCCTTCTCGTCGTCTTCGAGCTCTTCTTCGTCGGTCACTTCCTCTTCTGGCTCCGGCTCCGGCTCGGCCGCCTTCTTCTTCTTCTTCTTCTTCGGGGGTTTCGGGGTGGCGGCGTCCTCATCCTGGTTCCAGCCGCACTTCGGGCAAATCTTTTCCGGCCTGCCGAGGTCGTAGAACTTGGCATCGCAGTTCGTACAGGCGTGCTTGGCTCCCAGCTTTCCGTCCGGCATCGATTGTCTCCCCGAGAGATCGTTCCCTGATTCGAGAGGCGCAGAAGCTAGCACCGAGATGTCGAGGCTGTCAACCGACTGCGCAGGGACCGAAATGAATCGTCCGGAGGATCCGTTATGCCCTGGTGGAGGCGCTCCTGCAGGGCGTCGTTTGCACCGGATTCTCGCCGGGAGGTAGCATGAATTCCATGACGCGCTTGCGGAACCTTCTTCTCTTGTCATTGCTGCTGTCGGGGACCTTCTCCGCGGTTGCCGCCGAGATCGCGGATCCTCGCGATAAGAGCCTCTCCGGGAGCGCTCGCCTCGAGGCCCTGATCGAGCGCATCAAAGGCGCCCAGGGCGATCTCGAAACCCTCGAAGCGCGCTTCGTTCAGCATCAGGAAAGCGCTCTCCTGCTGGAGCCCGAGGAGTCCTCGGGCACCTTTCAGTTCGCGGCCCCCGATCAGGTGCGCTGGGAGTACACCGACCCGACGCCGATCTCGGTGGTGATCGATGGCAAGTCGATGACCACCTGGTACCGCGATCTGGGACGGGCCGAGACGCTCGAGGTGGGACGCTACTCGAGCCAGATCTTCAAGTATCTCGGTGCGAGTGGCTCGATGGAGACGCTGCTCGATTACTTCGACGTCAACGTTCGTTTTCCGAGCGATGGCGCCGATCCCTATGCCTTGGTGATGAAGCCGCGCTATTCGCGCATTGCCAAGAAGCTCGAGTCGATGACCCTGTGGGTCGATGCCGAGGCCTATCTGCCGGTCCGGCTGCGCTACGTCGGGGCCGACGGCGATTCGACCGAGTACCGCTTCGAAAACCTCAAGATCAATCAGGGGATCCCGGCGGAGCGCTTCGAGCTCGACCTGAACGAGGAAGTCGACGTGCAGCGCATCGACCTGCCGCGTAGCGGTTAGCCCGTCCGATGCCCCTGTCCTTCGAAGTCCTCGAGCGCTGCGGCGCAGCGCGGCGGGGACGGCTGCACACTCCTCACGGGGTGATCGAGACGCCAGCCTTCATGCCCGTCGGCACCCTCGGGGCCGTCAAGGGCCTTGGCCCGCCGACCCTGCGCCAGCTCGGAGCCTCGGTGATGCTCAGCAACCTGTACCACCTCGAGGTGCGGGCCGGGGTCGATCGCATCGAGCGCCTCGGAGGAGTGCACGCCTTCACCGGCTGGTCCGGTCCGATTCTCACCGACAGCGGCGGCTACCAGGTCTTCAGCATGGCCGATCGCCGCACCATCGACGACCAAGGGGTGCGCTTCAAGAGCCATGTCGACGGCCGGGCGATGGCCTTCACGCCGGAGCGGGTCCTGCGCCTGCAGGCCCAGCTCGGGGTCGATATCGCCATGATGCTCGACGAGTGTCCCCCCTGGCCGGTCGACCTCGCCACCGCCAGCGCCTCCTGGCGCCGTACCTTGGACTGGGCCCGGCGGGCACGACAGGGCTTGGCCGAGGAACACCGCCGGGGTTGGAGCGGTGACCTTTTCGGCATCGTTCAGGGAAGCGTCTACCCGGAGCTGCGGGCCCGCGCCGCCGTCGAGCTGGTGGAGCTCGATTTCGCCGGCTACGCCATCGGTGGGGTGAGCGTCGGCGAGCCGACGCCGGAGCGTCGGGCGGTGGTCGAATGGACCGCTCCCGAGCTGCCCGAGGACCGTCCCCGCTATCTGATGGGGGTGGGCTATCCGGCCGACCTGGTGCACGCCGTGGCCCACGGAATCGATCTCTTCGATTGCGTGCTGCCGGCGCGCAACGCTCGCCACGGCTACTTCTTCACCCGCCAGGGGCCCCTCAAAATCAAGAACGCGCGCTACGCCGAGGACCCGGAGCCCGTCGACGGCGATTGTGGCTGCCCGGTTTGTGGCTCCGTCAGCCGTGCCTTCCTGCACCACCTCTTCCGTTCGCGCGAGATCACCGGCGGGGTGCTGGCGACGCAGCACAACCTGTTCTTCTATCTCACCCTGATGGCCGATCTGCGAGCCGGGATCGCCGCCGGCGACCTCGACCGGCGCGCCGCTCGCTGGTTGCCGGAGGGCTGAGCCGAAGACGGCCTTCGGAGGGGCTTCCGGGAGGTCGTTTGAGGCCCCTTCCGGGCGGCCGTGGCGGCGACTTGCAAAGCGCCGTCCGGTCCTCTATTCTCCGGGTTCTCGGTTTGCGCCGCGAAGGGTTGTTGTGTGCCCATGGACGCTGTGCCGAGGAAGTTTTTAGAAACGAGGAACCGACCGATGCCCTCAGCTTTCATGACTCTGGCTCCCTTCTCGATTCTGGCGCAAGGGGCCGCTCCCGCCGGCAACTCCCTGATGAGCTGGGTGCCGATGATTCTCATCTTCGCCGTTTTCTACCTCGTGCTCTTCCTGCCCATGAGGCGGCGACAGAAGGCCCTTCAGAACATGATCGCGAACCTCAAGAAGGGCGATCGGGTCTACACCAACGGCGGCCTCTACGGTGAGGTCAGCTCGACGGAAGGCTCGACGGTGATCCTCAAGGTGGCTCAGAACGTCAAGGTCAAGGTCGCCAAGTCGGCGATTGCCGGGCTCGAAGGGCAAGAGGAAGGACAACGTCAATGAAGAACCGCAGCCTGTTGGTCCGCGGCCTGGTGATTCTGGGTCTGGTGGTGTTGGCCGCTTTCTCGGCCCATCCGCTGGACGAACGCATCAAGCTCGGTCTCGATCTCCAGGGCGGCATGCATCTGGTGCTCCAGGTGCAGACCGCCGATGCCGTCGATTCGGAGACGGACAAGGACATGACCCGTCTGCTCGACGTCGCCGAGGAACGCGATCTCGCCAATCTCGAGGCGCGCAAGACCGGGCCCCAGTCCTTCGAGGTCACCGGCGTCGATCGCGCCACCCAGGACGTCTTGGTCGACATCGTCAAGGACTTCCGCAACAGCGTCGGTGCCGAGTCCTGGGACAGCCGGCGCAGCGCCAACACGGTGCGCTTCGACATGACCGGAGCGAGCGTCAAGGACATCGAGCGATTGTCGGTGCGCCAGGCCCTCGAGACGATTCGCAATCGTGTCGACGCCTTTGGCGTGTCGGAGCCGGTGATTCAACCCCTCGGCGACAGTGATCGCCTGGTGGTGCAGCTCCCCGGCGTCGACGATCAGGATCGCGTTCGCGATCTGATCAAGCGCACCGCGTTCCTCGAGTTCCGGTTGACCGATTTCCCGCGCTCCGGCGGTGGCGGCGCGCCCACCCGGGAGGCGGTGCTGGCCAACTACGGCGGCACCCTGCCCTCCAACGTCGAGATTCTCGAGGGCAGCGAGCGCGACGAGCGCGGCCGGGCGCGCGAGTACTTCGCCGTCGAGGCCACCAGCGTGGTCACCGGTCGCGACCTCAAGAATGCCCGACCCAGCCTCGGTCAGTTCAACGAGCCGGTGGTCAACTTCACCTTCAATGCCGAGGGTGCCGACCGCTTTGGCGAGGCCACCGGCAACAACGTCGGACGCGGCCTGGCGATCATTCTCGACAACAAGGTGGTGACGGCGCCGGTGATCAACAGCCGGATCAGCGACTCGGGCATCATCGAGGGCAACTTCACCCAGCAAGAGGTGGAGGACCTCTCGACGGTGCTGCGCACCGGTGCCTTGCCGGCCGGCATCACTTACCTCGAGGAGCGCACCGTCGGTCCGTCCCTCGGGCGCGACTCCATCGAGCAGGGCCTGCGTGCCGGCTTGGTGGGCTTCGGCCTGGTGATCCTGATCATGTTCGTGGTCTACCGGTTCACCGGCATCAACGCCATCGTCGCCTTGGTGCTCGATGTCGTGCTGGTGTTCGGGGCGCTCGCCTACTTCGGGGCGACCCTCACCCTGCCCGGTATCGCCGGCATCATCCTGACCGTCGGTATGGCGGTGGACGCCAACGTGCTGGTCTTCGAACGCATCCGCGAGGAGCTGCGGGTCGGGCGCACGGTGCGCTCGGCCGTCGATGCCGGCTTCAGCAAGGCGTTGTCCTCGGTGCTCGACGCCAACATCACGACCTTGATCGCCTCCCTGTTCCTGTTCCAGTTCGGAACCGGGCCGATCCGAGGCTTCGCCGTGACCCTCTCCATCGGTATCTTGGCTTCCGTCTTCACGGCGGTCATCGTCAGCCGCTGGATCTTCGATCTGATTTTCTCTCGCCGCGGGCGGGTCGAGCGGCTGTCGATCTAGACAGCGTTATTCGCCGACGAGGGTTGAGAAGGAGTCGTTATGGAGTTCTTCCGCGACAGCCGCATCAACTTCATGAAGTACCGGAAGGTGATGGTGGTCATTTCGTGCATCTTCCTGACGTTGGGAGTTCTGGGGGTTTTCGTCCAGAAAAAGCTCAACATCGGGATCGATTTCGCCGGCGGTACTCAGCTCACGCTGCAGTTTCGGGAAGAGCCCGAGATCGATACCGTTCGCGCCCTGCTCGCCGATGCCGGCATCGACGACGCGGTCATCCAGCGCTTCGGCGAGGTCGAGGCCAATGAGCTCATCCTCAAGGCGCCGACCGTCGCCGGCAGCGAGGAAGGCAGCCGCGCCGCCATCATCGCCGCCCTCGATCAGCGCTACAACGAGGGCCGCTCGGTGGAGTCGGACCTCAATCGCGAAGGCGTCGAGGATCTGACCGCGACCCTGATGCAGGCCGACCCGCTCGCCTTGATCTCGGCGGAAGGGGCGGAGGAGGCGCGCGCCCGCTACACCGTGATCGCCGACTCGGTGATCGAGGAGCGTCGCGAGCGCGGCATCCTGACCTCGTGGGACGACCTTGCCGGCGTCGGTCTCGATCCCGCGGTCCTGGACGTCCTCAAGCGGGACATCTACCTGGGCTCCTTCTCGGTGCTCGGGGTCGAGAACGTCGGACCGCAGATCGGCAAAGAGCTGCGCCAGAAGGGCATCTTGGCGGTGGTTCTGTCGATGCTCGGCATGCTGGCCTACATCTGGGTGCGCTTCGAGCTGCGCTTCGGCATCGGTGCTCTGGTGGCCGTGTTCCACGATGTGCTGGTCTGCCTCGGCATCTATGCCTTCGCCGGATTCGAGTTCAACCTCACCACCATCGCGGCTTTCCTGACCCTGGTCGGTTACTCGGTCAACGACACCGTGGTGATCTTCGACCGGGTGCGCGAGAACATGCGCAAGTCGCGCCGTCGCCCCCTGATCGATGTCATGAACGAGAGCATCAACCAGACCCTGTCGCGCACCATCCTGACCTCCGGCACCACCCTGCTGGCGGTCGGTTCGCTGCTGGTGCTGGGGGGAGACGTGCTGCGTGGCTTCGCCTTCGTGGTGACCATCGGTATCGTGGTCGGCACCTACTCTTCGATCTACGTCGCCAGCCCCTTCGCCTTGCTCTGGGAGCAGTTCTTCGGCTCCGAGGCGAAGGCCGCCCGGGCCGCCCGCAGCAGCGCCTAGCGACCGGAGAAGAAGCCGTCACCCGGCTTCTTCTTCTACCGCCTGTGTTTTCCAGGGGGGCGCCCCTAGCCCCTCTGGAAATTGCCGTATAATCGAGGACCCTCTGAAATGGTGCGGCCTTCGGTAGGCGTGAGAGGTCGCGCGGAAGGCCTCCGGAGACCATGCCGACGGTCCGCAAGATCAAGCCCAAGCCCCCGGTGGCAGGGCCGCGGGTGGGCTCCATCGATCAGGTCGTCGCCCGCCTCGAAGAGCACGGGCGCCTCGTCGACGAGGGCTTGATCCGGCGCGTTTGGGACTACGCCGTCGAACGGCACGGCGACCAGAAACGCCGCTCCGGAGAGCCCTACGTCAGCCACCCCCTGGCCGTCGCCTATCTACTGGCGGACCTCAAGTTCGACCACGTCTGCGTGGCCGTCGGCCTGCTCCACGATGTCCTCGAGGACACCGAGTCGAGCCGCGCCGAGCTCGAGAAGCTGTTCGGCGTTGAGATCACCGACATGGTGGACGGCGTCACCAAGATCGGCCGCCACGAGTATGTCCGCCGGGACCAGGCGCAGGCGGAGACCTTCCGCAAAATGATCCTGGCCTCGGCCAAGGACATCCGCGTGGTGGTGGTCAAGCTCGCCGATCGGCTCCACAACATGGAGACCCTCGAGCACATGCCGAACGATGCGCGGCGCCGCATCTCGCGCGAAACCCTCGAGATCTACGCGCCGATCGCCCACCGTCTGGGCATGAGTCGGGTCAAGGGCGATCTCGAAGACCTCGCCTTCTACTATCTCTATCCCCACCAGTTCGCCGAGCTCTACTCGCGGGTGACGGAGAAGATGAAGGGGGCCAAGGGGGCGATGGAGAAGATCCGACGCTCCCTCGCTCGCCATCTCGGCGACGGCGCAATCGAGGCCGAGATCACCTTCCGGGTGAAGCGCTATTACTCGATCTACCAGAAGCTGCGGCGCCAGGGCATCGACATCTCGCGGCTCTACGACTTCCTGGCCTTCCGCATCATCACCCGCACGTTGCGCGACACCTATGCCGCCCTCGGTGTGGTCCACCAGCATTGGCGCCCGATTCCCGGTCGCTTCAAGGACTACATCGCGATGCCCAAGCCCAACCTGTACCAGAGCTTGCACACCACGGTGGTCGGCGAGAGCGGCCAGCCCTTCGAGGTGCAGCTTCGCACTCGCGAGATGGACCGCATCGCCGAGGAGGGTATCGCCGCCCATTGGCGCTACAAGGAGGGCAAGTCCTCTGCCGGCGAGGACGCCAACATTCTCTGGTTGCGCCAGCTCCTCGATTGGCAGAAGGAGGTCAAGGACCCCCGCACCTTCCTCTCCACCCTCAAGATCGACCTCTATCCGGACGAGGTCTACGTTTTCTCTCCGAAGGGGGAGGTGTTCTCCTTTCCGCGCGGCGCGACTCCCCTCGACTTCGCCTACAAGGTGCACACGGATCTCGGTCATCAGTGCTCCGGGGCACGGGTCAACGGCAAGCTGGTGCCGCTGCGGGCCAAGCTCCAGAACGGCGACATGGTGGAGGTGATGACGTCTCCCAATCGCCGACCGAGCCGCGATTGGTTGAGCTTCGTCGCCACCTCGCGGGCCAAGAACAAGATTCGCCAGTGGCTCAACACGCAGCAAAAGCAGCGCTCCGTCGAGATCGGTCGTCGCGTCCTCGAGAAGGAGTTGCGACGCTACAAGATGAGCCTCAAGCGTTTCCTCGATCAGGAGGGATTGACCCGCTACCTGGAGGATGAGGGCATCGGCGGGGTCGACGATTTGTTCAGCCGCCTGGGCTTCGGCAAGCTACCGTCGCGCTTGGTGGTGAATCGAGTGCTGCCGGAGGAGGAGACCTCCAAGCCGTCCGAGGAGCCGAGCCGCATCCGCCGTGCGGTCGAGAAGATCCTGCCCTTCGGTAAAGGTCCGATCGTGGTCAAGGGGCACGGCGACATGCTGGCCTTTCTCGCCCAGTGCTGCAATCCGCTACCGGGGGAGAACATCGTGGGCTACATCACCCGTGGCCGAGGGGTCTCGGTGCACTCGGTGGATTGCCCCAACGTCCGCAATCTGCTCTACAACGCCGAGCGTGAGATCGAGGTCGATTGGGCGCGGCAGAAGGACGACCTGTACCGCATCTCGCTTCTCATCGAGACCGAGGATCGCCCCGGCATCCTGGCGCGGCTGGCGGAGGCCATCGCCGGACAGGAGAGCAACATCACCCACCTCCAGGCCGAGACCGAGGAGATGGGGAAGGGCATCATCTCGGTGGTCGTCCAGGTGCGCGACAGCAAGCACCTCGACAAGATCGTGCGTCGCATCCGCGGCCTCGCCGGGGTGCGCACCGTCGATCGCCGCATGAGCGGCGCCATCTCCTAGCCCGACCATCTTCCGCAACCTTCGACCTTCGCCACGAAATCTGGTGAGAAGCTCGGGTTCCGGGCAGCGCAAAGCCGCCCCCGGTGGGGGGCGCTTCCGTCGCAATCCTGCGGATGGGGGACGCTCGGCGTTGGCCGGGCGTCGGATTCCTGCGGTCCTTCGGGGTCAGCTCTCGGCGGGGGCCTTCCAGTTGCGCGCCACCGGCTTCTGGACGGCACCGTTGCGAATGCAGCGGGTGCAGGCCCAGATGCGCTGGGTGGTACCGTCGATGACGGCGCGCACTTTCTGGAGGTTTGCCCTGAAGGGCCGATTGGTCACGTTGTGGGCGTGACTGATGCTGCGCCCGAAGGTCGTTCCTTTACTGCACAGAGCACACTTAGCCATGGTTTCGAAATCCTCCGTTCACCAAAGACGGCGAAGATATCAGATGCCCCCAGGTGGGGCAAGAGCCCTCGGGAAGGGCTCAAATGCACAGGTTCTTGGGCAGGTTTTCGTGGGTGGCAGCGAACATTCCGGTTCGTGCCCGATGACGTATGTGCTTCATTTTCAACAGCATTCGGGGTTATAATCTTCGATGGTCGCTGGATATTGCCATAGATGCATTCAATCCTTGACTCCCAGATTTTTTGCTGGTACGCTGCGGCGGCACTTTAACTATTTGCCGTTAAGTCGCCGCCATTATTGATTTTTTTCGAGGGGCTGGGCTGACATGTTCTTCGCGCGCAATAAGGGGGTCGTGGGCCTTGACCTGGGCAGCTCTGCCGTCAAGTTGGCAGAGATCCGGGAAAAGAAGGCCGGGGAGTACCATCTCCAGCGTCTCGGCATCGAGCCTCTGTCGCCGGAGGCGATCGTCGATGGATCCATCATGGATTCGTCGTTGGTGGTGGACGCCATCCACAAGCTCAACAACGAGGCCAGCGTCAAGAGCACCAGTTACGCCACCTCGTTGTCTGGCCATTCGGTCATCATCAAGAAAATCCAGTTGCCCTCGATGCCGGCCGAGGAGCTCGCCGAGTCGATCCAGTGGGAAGCCGAGCAGTACATTCCCTTCGACATCAACGACGTTCGCCTGGACTACGTTGTTCTCAGTGAAGGTGAGCCCGGTCACGACAACATGGAAGTGCTGCTGGTAGCGGTGAAGCGTGACAAGGTCAACGACTACACCTCGGTGATCAGCCAGACGGGCAAGTCGCCGGTGTTGGTGGATGTCGATGCGTTCGCGGTCCAGAACGCCTTCGAGGCCAACTACGACCTCGACCCCTTGAAGACGGTAGCGCTGATCAACATGGGCGCGGGGGTGACCAACATCAACGTCCTGAGCCGCGGCGCCACCGTCTTCTGGCGAGACATCTCCTTCGGCGGGAATCAGTTCACGGAGGCGCTGCAGCGCGAGTTCAATCTCTCCTTCGAGCAGGCCGAGCAACTCAAGCGCGGCGAGTCCGTCGATCGCTACAGCATCGCCGACGCCCGGCCGGTGCTCGATGCGGTCTCGGCCGAGATGGCCTCCGAGATCCACAAGACCTTCGACTTCTTCTCGGCGACCTCTTCCGAAGGGCCCGTCGATCAGCTCTACCTCTCGGGCGGTTGCTGCCTGACCACGAATCTCGAGCAGATTCTGCGCGAGCGCTTCGAGGTGCCGGTCGAGAAAATGGATCCTCTGCGCCGAATCAACTATCGCGAGAGCGACTTCAATACCGAGTGGTTGAGCGCCATCGCGCCGATGTTGGCGGTGGTCATCGGGTTGGCGATCCGCAAAGTGGGGGACTGAAGAGCCCATGATCAAGATCAATCTCCTTTCCGAGGGACGCAAGCCCGTCGCGGTCCGCAAGGGTCGTCGCGAGGCCGGCCCGTCGACGCGGGAGTGGGCGCCGATCATGTTGGGCCTGGCAGTGCTGGCCGGAATTCTGGTCTTCGGCCTCTGGTGGTGGAGCCTGCACAAGGAGATCCAGTCGAACCAGCGCGCCCTGGTGCAGGCGCGAGCCGAGTGGGCCGAGCTCGAGCCGATCATCCGCGAAGTCGAGGACTACAAGCGCAAGCAGACGGAGCTCGAGCACAAGATCGCAGTCATCAAGGATCTGCGCCGCAACCAGCGCGGTCCGGTGCAGGTGATGGACGAGATCTCGCGCGCCCTGCCGGAGCTGCTCTGGCTCGACAACATGTCGATGAACAACAGTGCAGTGACGCTCACCGGGAGGGGCTTCAACCCCAACGCGGTGGCCAACTTCATCGAGAACCTGGACTCGGTGCCGGAGTTCCAGGAGCCGATTCTGCGCGACACCCAGCAGCAGGGCAACGTCTACAACTTCACCGTTGTCTTCAATTACAGCTACTTGAAGCCGGCCGACGAAGAAGGCGACGAAGCGGCTGTGGCGGCGGGCGGATAGGAGGCGGAAGCGATGGCACTCGAAACCGGCCTCGAAGGCAAGCCCTGGTACTTCGGCCTGATCCTCGGCCTCGTCCTGGGCGGTGCGCTGCTCTTCCTCGGCAAGAAGGTTCAGATCGAGCCGAAGCAGCAGCAGATCGATTCGCAGCGCAGGGAGCTCGCCCAGCTCGAGACTCAGATCGAGCAGGGGCGGGCGGCGAAGCGAGAGCTGCCGCAGTTCCGCGAAGAGGTGCGCAAGCTCGAGATCGAGCTCGACAAGCTGCTGCGTATCCTGCCGGCACGGCGCAACACGCCGGAGCTGCTGCGCCGGATCCGCGCTCTGACCGAGCAGGGGGACTTCGGCTTCCAGCGCTTCACGCCGGGTGGCTTCATCGATCGTGAGTTCTACAGCGAGTGGCCGATCAGCATCTATGTCACCGGCGACTACCACAACCTGGCGCTGCTCTTCGACCGGGTGAGCCGGTTCTCGCGCATCATCAACATCGAGAACCTCAACGTGGGTGCGGCGCCGGGGCCGGGCGGACAGACCATCTCGGCATCCTTCACGGCCAAGACCTTCATCTACAAGGAGCCCGATCCAGAGGCGCTCCAGGAGCCAGCCAATTGAACCGCGCACGATGGATCCGTAGCCGACTGATGCTGCTGGCGCTGGCCGGCCTGCTGCTGGCGGTTCCCGCCGTCCTGGCGCAGGAGCCGGAGGCGGTCGAGACGAGCGCCGACGGCGACGAGGTGCTCGCCGACGACGGAGTCGACTCCGACCTCGCCGCCATCAATCAGATGCTCGAGGGCGACGAAGAGGCCTTCGAGGGCGATAGCGGCTACACCTACGATCCGGGGGATCGGCGCGATCCCTTCAAATCGCTGCTGGCGGCCCGCGACCAGACCGAGGTCGAAGGGCGGCGCCCCGATGGTGTTCCCGGCCTGTTGATCGACGAGATCGACTTGACCGGCGTTTTCAAGACCGGTGGGCGATGGGTGGCGCAGGTACAAGCCGCCGACAAGGACAAGGGTTACCTGCTGCGAGAAGGCGATCAGCTCTACGACGGCGACGTCATTGCGATCAACCGCAGCGAGGTGATCTTTCGCCAGATCGTGCGAGACCGAACCGCTTTGAAACCGTTTCGCGAGGTGGCGAAGAAGCTCAATCCTTAGCCGAGGTCCGAACCGGTTCCGCGCGGCGGAGCCGATTGGGAGGCGAGTGCCATGGGAGAAGGGGATAACCGAATGATGAGGTCTAGAGCCAAAACCTGGGTCCTGATGCTGGCGTTGCCGGCCGCTTTGTCCTGGGCCGGGTGCGCTTCCTCCGCTGCCTCGCAGCCGGCGTCGGGAACCGATGCCAGCGCCGAGACGACGGTGAGTGGCTCCCCGTCCGCGGCAGTCGAGCCGACCGATACGGCAGTCGAGGTGCGGACCGTCGAGCTGCTCGAGGGGGCGCCCGACGCTGCCCTGCGGGTCTCCGCCGACGGCGACCTGATCTGGACCGGCTACCGGGACGAGCTCGGCCGCCTGATCGTCGAGCTACCCAACGCCGTCCTTGCGGATGCGCTGCCGGAGGAGATGGAAGGGGCCGGCTTCGTCACCGCCATCGCCCTGTCCGAGAGCTACGAGGGGGGCAAGCCGACGACCCGCATCGTGGTCGACTCCGGAGTACCTTTCGAGCACTCGATGGCCGGAGAAGGAGCCTCCCTGGAGGTCTTCCTGATGCCCTCCGAGCGGACCGCGGAGGCCGCGCCGACGGCGACCGCCGACGCGGAGCTCGATTACGAGCCGCTGCCGGCCGCCGACGAAGAAACGCTGGCCGCAGCCGAAGAGCTCGAGGCGCCCCCGGCGATCGAGACGGCGGCCCTCGAGCCGGCCCCGGTGGCGGTCGACCAGCGGGTGGGCACGGCCGACGAGCCGCTGCACGCACCGGCGCCGGCGGGCCCCTTGGCGAGCCGCCTCGATGGGGTCGAGATTCTGCCCTCCGCCCGCGGTACGGCGGTGCGCATCGCCGGCGACGGCGAGTTCAGCTACTCGACCTTCGCCCTCTCCGACCCCAATCGTTTCGTGATCGACCTCGAAGGGGTGATCAACCAGAGCGCCACCTCGACGATGGTGATCGACGGGGTCGATGTCGAACGGGTTCGCATGGCCCAGTTCCGACCCGATCCGGATCCGGTGTCGCGGGTGGTGTTCGATCTCACCGAGCAGGTGGTGCCGCAGGTCGAGCGCACCGGCGAGGGTTTGGTGGTGCGCTTCGGCGCTCCGGCGACCCCCGCCGTCGAGAGCGCGGACCTCGCCGGTGTCGGCGCCGAGAACGGTACCGATGGCTTCGCCCAGGGCGGTAGCGAGGTCGAAACCTCGGACCTCTACGCCGACGACAGCTACGAAGTCGAAGAGGCTTACGAGGCCACGCCCGATGCAACCACCGGCTATGGCGCTCCGGAAGTCGCCGAGGAGCCGGCAGTGGCGGCCTACGAGCCGGTTGCGGTGGAGCCGCAGCCGTCGACCTACGAGGCTCCCCTGGAGACCTATGAAGTGACGGTCGAGCAAGAGCCGGTGATCATCGCCCAGGCGACGCCGCCGGTCGAGGTCACGCCGCCGGCCGCTCTGGAAGGCTCGTCGACCAGCGATCTCGAGCTCTTCCGTCGTGCCGAGGTCAAGCTCGAAGAACCGACCGATGCCGCTGCCGGAACCCAGAGCTTCACCCCTCAGGCCATCGGCGGTGCCGAGAAGGAGTATGTCGGCGAGCCGATCTCCTTCAGCCTGCGGGACTCGGATCTGGTCGAGACGCTGCGCGCCTTCGCCGTTCTGAGCGGTCTCAACCTGGTGATTCAGCCCGGAGTGCAGGGCAGCGTCACGGTCGAGCTGGTGGACGTGCCCTGGGATCAGGCCTTCGAGCAGATCCTGAAGATCAACAGCCTCGGCTACGAGCTCGAAGGCAACGTGATGCGCATCGCGCCGATCACGACGTTGCGGGCGGAAGCCGAAGAGCGGCAGCGCCTCGAGCAGGCGCGCTCCCTCTCGGTGCCGCTGTTGACCATCATCAAGCGCCTGAGCTACGCCAACGCCCAGGCGGTGGCCACCCTGCTGCAGTCGCGCGGTGGCGTGCTGAGTCAGCGTGGCAGCGTGATCGTAGACGGTCGCACCAACACTCTGATCATCAAAGAGCTGCCCACCATCATGGACACGGTGATCGCGGTGATCGAGAACCTCGACATCGCCGAGCCTCAGGTGATGATCGAAGCGCGCATCGTCGAGACTCGCAAGAGCTTCACCCGCACGCTGGGCGTCGATTGGTCCCTCGGTGGGGCGGCCAATGCCGCCAACGGCAACACCACCGGCCTGACCTTCCCGGCGACGGTCGATGGCTCCGGCGGTGTCAACCTGGTGACCGGCGGCAACACCGGCTTCCTGAACCTCGCCCTCGGCTCGCTGGGTGGGACCTTCAACATCGACGCCGAGCTGGTGGCGGCCGAGAACGAAGGCCTGGTGAACGTCCTGTCGGCACCGAAGGTCGCGACCCTCAACAACGAGCGGGCGTCGATCCAGAGCGGTTTCCAGATCCCGATTCAGACGGTGGCGAACAACACCGTCAGCGTGCAGTTCGTCGAGGCCACGCTCAAGCTCGAGGTGACGCCGCAGGTGACCGCCGAAGGCACCATCCTGATGCAGATCAACATCCAAAAGCGCAACCCGGAGTTCGCCCTCGCGGTGCAGGGAGCGCAGGCGGCACCGATCTCGACTCAGGAAGCCCAGACCCGGGTGATCGTGCGCGACGGTGGTACCACGGTGATCGGTGGCATCTACGAGGTCTCGACCAACGATGGTCAGGATCGCGTACCGGGTCTTGCCAACATCCCGATCTTCGGGCATCTTTTCAAGAACAAGAGACGCGAGGACTCGAACAACGAGCTCCTCATCTTCATCACTCCGCGAGTGATGCGGCTGTAGCCCGCGGGAGCCTGGATCATGAAGAAGCAAGCCATTCTCTTCCTCGTTTTGCTCACCCTCCTGGGGTTGGCTGGTTGTGAGTCCCGAACCGACCGGAGCGAAGGCGGCGTCGTTCTCTCGGTATCCGACTTCGACGGTCTGCCGGTGCAGGCCGCCGTCAATGCCCAGGCCGGTGCTCCTCTGCAGCTCGGTCAGGTGACGATTCAGAACATTCCGAAGGATGCCGGGGCGGCCGTCTCCGACTTGATGAACGTCGAGATGCGGTCCTACGAGATCGTCTACACCCGGACCGACTCCGGAACCCGGACGCCCGGAACCCTCGTCGGCAGCATCTTCGGCGTGGCGCCCGTCAACGGCACCGTCGACTACGACAACCTGGTCATCTTGCCGGGCGATCAGTTCAACAATCCGCCGCTGTCGGATCTGCTGTTCATCAACGGCGGAACCGACACGGAAACCGGTTTTCAGACGATTCGCCTCAACTTCCAGATCCGGTTCTTCGGCAGAACCCTGACCGGCGATGAGGTCGTGACCGCTCCCAGTCGGTTCGATGTCGCCTTCGTACCGTAAGAGACGAGAGGGCTGATCATGAACGTGCGTACGACTACCATCCTTCGATTCGCCCTGCTGGCGATCGTCGGCCTCTGCGTCCTGATGCTGCCGGGCTGCTCGAGCGATTCGTCGAGTGAGCCGGCGCCCACCGGTGGTGGTGGAGCCGGCGGCGGTGGAGGTGGCGGCAGCAACTTCACCGTCACCGTGACGGCCTCGCCGACGATTCTGCCGGCTGGCGGGACTGATCCGTCTCTCATCCAGGTGCAGGTGCGCCAGGCCAACGGCGCGCCGCCGGCCAACGGCACCACGGTGGTGGTGACCACCACCCTGGGCAGCCTCGGTACTCCCGGTGGACAGAACTCCGTCGCCCTCAGCCTGACCAACGGCAACGGCGCCATCCAGCTCTTCCCCGGCACCAGTGCCGGTCTGGCCTCGGTGCAGGCCCAGATTCAGGGCAGCGTCGGGGTGGCGCGGGTCGAGTTCCGCGAGGCCGAGACCTTCTTCGTCTCCTTCATCGACCCTGGCGTCGGTCTGCCCGCGGGAGGTGACACGGTCACCGTCAACGGTGGTGGCTTCGTCGCTCCGGTGCGGGTGACCTTCGGAGGCATCAACGCGCAGGTGCTGTCGGTGTCCTCGAATCGGATTCGGGTGGTGACGCCGCCATCGCCGAACCCGGGGAACGCCCAGGCGGTGGTCAACATCGTGGTGACCATCGGTCTCAACACGCCGGACCAGGCCACCGACAACCTGTCCGGCGGATTCACCTACTCGCCGGGTGGCGAGACCGAGATCCCGACGGTCTTCTCGGTCACCCCGTCGACGGGTCCGAACGAAGGCGGCACCCTGGTGACCCTGGCGGGCTCCGGATTCCAGGCGCCCCTGCAGGTGGTCTTCGGGCAGGGTGGCTCGCCCGACGCCTTCACCGGTCAGGAAGCCGAGATTCGCTCCGTCTCGCCCACCCGCCTGGAAGTCTTGACGCCGGCCGCGACGGGCTTCGGCCAGAACAACCAGAACGCTTCGGTGGATGTGCTGGTGCGCAACCTCGATAGCGGGCTGGCGTCGATTCGGCCCTCCTCTTTCCGCTACGGCTCGGAGGTTCTGATCACCTCCGTCGGACCGGGCTCGACGCCCTATTTCGGAGGCGATCTGGTCACCGTCTTCGGCCAGGGCTTCGATGCGCCGGTGGCCGTCGGACTGGCCGGCTTCGCCCAGAGCGTCCGCTCCGTGACCGGTACCGAGATCGTCGTCGAGACCAGCGCCATCGTCACCGACACCTGTGACGATGTTTCCGGTGGTGCGTCGGTGACGAATATCGAAACCGGTGACAACGCCGAGATCAACCAGCCGATCTTCACCTACCTGGTGGAGCTGTTCTCACCGGTTGCGACCTTCCTGGATCCGACCTTCGGCCCGCAGGGCGGAGGCACCCTCGTGACCATTCGGGGCGCCAATCTGCGGGACCTCCTGGTGACCCTCGGCGAGCGGCCGGCGGAGATCATTTCGGTCAACGCTGACTTCAGCGAGATCGAGGTGCGGACGCCGTTCCTGCCGACGGAGCTCCTCGGCGAGGAGGCCTGTGACGACAACAACGACGGCACCGCCGGCACGCGTTACGTGCCCACGGCGGTCGATCTGCAGGTGGTCAACCGAGCGACGACCTGCCAGTTCAGCTTCCCGGACGCCTTCGTCTACAACCCCAGCAACTCCAGTTGCCGGGGAGACACGGCTCCGCCTCCGCCGCCCTCGAACTGATTCGAGCGGCGTCGTAAGAAGCTGACCAAATCTCGGGGCGATCTACCTGGACGGTAGGTCGCCCCTCTCCGTATACTCGTTTGTCATGAGCCTGAAACGGATCTTTGGGGTTTCCCTCTGCCTGTTGACCATCCTGCTGACGATGGCGGCCTGCGACAGCGCGTCGCCGGTCGCTCCGGCGGGCACCACTCTGTCCATCACCGTCGGTCAGAGTCGGATCTCCATCAACGGTTCGACCACCGTGCGCGTCACGGCCCTGCGTTCCAATGGAACACCGGTCAACCCGGGAACTCAGATCCGCCTGAGCACGACGCTGGGAACCATCGACGGCATCATCACCACCGATGCCGACGGCGTCGCCCTCGGAACCTTGCGGGGCGACGGTCGCATCGGCATGGCGACGGTGAGTGCCTCCGTCGGCACCACCGAAGCGGCCACCGTCGATGTCGAAATCGGCGAGGCGGCCGCCAACGTCAGCCTGCAGGCGAACCCTTCGTCGATCGCCGAGACCGGTGACCGCATCGAGCTGCTGGCGTTGGTGCGCAATGCCGACGGCCAGCCCTTGCGCAACGGTGACTCGCTGGTCAATTTCACCGCCGATCTGGGCAGCTTGTCGTCGGGGGGCATCTTCCTCGACACCGACTCGGACGGCGTCGCCCGCGACACCTTGCGGGTCTCCGAGAGCGACATCAGCACCCTCTCCGGCGACTCCTTCAGTGTCGGCGCCCAGGCCGGTGGCGCCGGGGCGCCGGCTTCCGTGACGATCAGCATTCAGCGGCCGCCCGATGCCGAGTTCAGCTTCGTGGTCAGCGGCCTGACGGTGGCCTTCACGGACGAGTCGACCAACAACCCGACGCGTTGGCGTTGGGACTTCGGCAACGGTCAGTCGAGCACCTTGCAGAACCCGACCTTCGTGTTCAGCTCGGCGGGCGAGAAGCTGGTCACCCTGGAGGTCGAGAACGCCATCGGCATCGACCAGATCTCGAAGGCGGTGCAGATCACCAACTAGGGCGCAAGCCTCGGAAGGCTCTCAGGGCGTGCCGACGGGCACGCCCTTTTTGCTGGCTGGGGCTCGGCGACGATCTTCCTCCAGCCTTCCATCGGCTGCTGTGGCGCGGACCCTGAGCTGGTCCCCGAGCAAGCCGCTTTCTCCTTGGCGGAGAAGGCGTTACAATCAACCGAGCTCCCTGTTCAAGGTCGGCGGCTATAATTGCTCGACGGGCAGAGGAGCGCCTGGGTGAACGCGAAAACGGATTCGGCAGGGCCGGCCTTCGTCGGTCTTCGAGGGGACTTCCATGGCTGACAACGATCCCGCGCAGGGGCGCCTCGCGGAGCTGCGAGAACGCTGGGAAGCCGACCGCTCTTCGCGCATCTTCCTGCAGCTCGCGGAAGAGTATCGCCGCGTCGGCCGCACCCACGAGGCGCTGGCGGTGCTGCGCGAAGGTCTCGAGCAACACCCCAACCACCTCTCGGCCCAAGTCGCCATGGGGCGCAACTTCCTCGATCTCGGGGAACCGGTGCAAGCGACCACCACCTTCGAGGAAATCGTCGCCAAGGATCCCACCCACCTGGTCGCCAACAAGCTTTTGATCGAGGCTCGCCTGCGGTGCGACGACGCCGAAGGCGCCGCCGATCGTCTGGCCCACTATCGCCAGCTCAACAGCGGCGATCCGGAAATTCCCGATCTCGAGGGCCGGATTCACGCCCTGCTCGAGCAGGCGGCGGCGGTCCCCGAGCCGGATCCTGTTCCGCGGGCAGCGAGTGAACCCTCTCCCTTCGGGGAGATCTTCGCCGACCCCGATCGCCGCCGATATCTGCGCTCCCTCGACGAAGGAGGGCTGTTTCCAGTCCCCAAGGAGTACTACGAGGAGCCGCCACCTCCCGCCCCTGCGGCCGCTTTCTCGCAAGTGCCGGAAGCGGACTCGGCACCGCCCGAGATGGCGGCCGTTGCGGTCCACGGCGGCGATCCCGTGGCGGAGTCGCCGCCGGAAACCGATCCGGCGGCGACCGCGACCCTGGGCAGCCTCTACCTCGAGCAGGGGCACCATCGCGAAGCCGGCGAGATCTTCGAGGAAGTGCTGCGCCAGGAGCCCGAGAGCCCGCGGGCGCGGGAAGGGCTCGATCGTGTCGAGGCCCTGGGCGATCCGCCGCTGCAGGCAACCGACTTCCTGGTGGGGACGGAAGATTCCGAAGATCCGCCCCGGGTCAGCCTTCTGAAAGCCTACTTGGACCGAATTCGGCGGCGGAGCAAGCGTCATGTTTCTTGAGAAGCTGAGCCAGATCAGCAATCGCATCGACGGCGCCATCGCACTGTCGCTGATCGACAAGGACGGCATCGCCGTCGAATCCGTGAGTGCCGACGAGAACCTCGATCTCGAGCTGCTGGCGGCGGAGTTGGTGACTCAGGCACGGACGATCTCCGACCACCATCGGGACCTCGAGGTCGGGGATGTGCGTCAGTTCTCCATTGCCACCGACCGCATGACCCTCATCGTGAGCGCGGTGACCCCGGGCTACTACCTCCTCCTCGTCCTCGGCCCTCGCGGAAACTACGGCCGCGCCCGCTTCGAGCTGCGGCGCGCCAGTCTCCTGCTGGAAAAGGACCTCTACCTGTAAGTCGGCCAGGCGACCAGCGCCGGCCCAAGCGATTCAAAGGGGTATGGATGTGCTGACCTTCGAGCAGATCAAGGAGTTGATCGAATTGGTGGGGAAGCGAGAGCTGAGTGGGCTCGAGATCGAGCGCTCCGGCTTTCGCCTGAAGGTCGATGGCAAAAGCGCGCCGGTCGCTTTGGCGCCAGCGGCGGCCCCGGCGGTGGAGGTGGTGGCTGCGCCGGCGCCGACGGCGGTTGCCGCGCCGGTGGTGGTCGAGGAAGAGCCGGCCGAGGCCGTCGACGAGGGAGGCCACACGGTGACCTCGCCGATCGTCGGTACCTTCTACAGCTCACCCTCTCCGGATGCCGATGCCTTTGTCGCGGTCGGCGATCGGGTGCGCCAGGGGCAGGTTCTCTGCATCGTCGAGGCGATGAAGATCATGAACGAGATCGAAGCCGACGCCGCCGGTGTGGTGAAGCAGATCCTGCCCAAGAATGGCCAGGCGGTGGAGTACGGCGAGCCCCTTTTCGTCCTGCAGGCGGACTAGTCGGCGGCGCCAGATGTTCAAGAAGATCCTCATCGCCAACCGAGGGGAGATCGCCCTTCGGATCATCCAGGCATGTCGCGAGCTCGGCATCCAGACCGTGGCGGTGCACTCCACCGCCGATCAGGAAAGCCTGCACGTCACCTATGCGGACGAGGACGTCTGCATCGGCCCGCCGCCGCCGGCGGGCAGCTACCTGAACGTCTCCCGCATCATCTCGGCGGCCGAGATCACCGGTGCCGACGCCATTCACCCGGGGTACGGCTTTCTGGCGGAGAACGCCGCCTTTGCGGAAGTTCTCGGCGAGTGCGGCCTGAAGTGGATCGGGCCGCCGGCGGAGACCATCCGCTTGATGGGCAACAAGGCCCAGGCGCGCAAGTCGGCCGATGCCGCCGGCGTGCCGGTGTTGCCGGGCAGCAAGGAACCGCTCGAGTCGCCGGAGGAAGCCGCCCGGCGGGCGGCCGAGGTCGGTTACCCGGTGATTCTCAAGGCCAGCGCCGGCGGTGGCGGTCGCGGTATGCGCATCGTCCAGGAGGAGTCGGAGATCCGGGGCCAATTCGCCACCGCTAGCGAAGAGGCGGAGCTGGCCTTCGGCAACGGCGACATCTACCTCGAGAAGTACCTCGTCGAGCCTCGCCACATCGAGTTTCAGGTGTTCGGCGACTCCCACGGTAACGTCATTCATCTCGGCGAGCGTGAGTGCTCGATCCAGCGGCGTCATCAGAAGTTGATCGAAGAAGCGCCGTCGCCGGCCTTGGACGAAGCTCTGCGGGAGCGCATGGGACGGGCGGCGGTGGCCCTCGCCGAATCGGTGGGCTACGAGAACGCCGGTACCATCGAGTTCTTGCTCGATCAGGACGGCTCCTTCTACTTCATGGAGATGAACACTCGTATCCAGGTCGAGCACCCGGTGACGGAGATGGTGAGCGGCGTCGACCTGGTGCGGCTCCAGCTCGAGGTCGCCGCCGGCGATCGGCTGACCATCCCGAGCGGTCGCAAGCCGCGGGGGCACGCCATCGAGTGCCGCATCAATGCCGAGGACCCGGAAAAGTTCACTCCCTCGCCGGGGCCGCTGAAGACCTTCCACCTGCCCGGCGGGCCGGGAACGCGAGTCGATACCCACGGCTACGAGGACTACGTCATCCCGCCTTACTACGATTCGTTGGTCGCCAAGCTGATCGTTCACGACCACGATCGCCGGGCGGCGATTCGGCGCATGGCGCGAGCCCTCGACTTCTTCGTTGTCGAAGGGATCAAGACCACCATCCCGCTGCATCAACGGATCCTGCGCGATGCCGCTTTCCAAGAGGGAGATTTCTCGACCCGCTTCATGGAGCGATTCCTGGCGTCCAACGCGCCGGATCCGGCGGCCCAGTGATCCCCCGGCGGCGCCCGCAACCGTCGGCGATTTATGGCATCGCCGATGTTCGGGCGCTGGCGCCGACGGCGCTACCGGATGCGGTCGAGGAGCTGGCCGACGCCGGCCTCGAGTGGATCCAGCTACGCTGGAAAGAACCCGATGATCGCCGCTTTTACGACCTGGTAGCGGCCACCCTGGAGCGCCTCGAAGGCCGTTCCGTCGCGCTCTGGATCGACGATCGCGCCGACCTCGCGGCCCTCTTTCCGGTGGCCGGGGTGCATGTCGGCCAGCGCGATCTGCCGCCGGCGGCGGTGCGTCGAGTGGTGGGGCCGGACTGCTGGATCGGCCAATCGACCCATGATCTCGACCAGGTGCGACGAGCCCACGACGACCCGGATGTCGACGTCGTCGCCCTGGGACCGATCTTTCCGACCGTCAACAAGCAGAATCCGGATCCAGTGGTCGGCCTCGACGGCTTGCGGCAGGCGCGCGCCGCCACCGACAAGCCCTTGGTCGCCATTGGCGGCATCGACGCCGACCGACTGCCCGAGGTGCTGGCTGCCGGTGCCGACTCGGCAGCGGTCTTGGGAGCTGTCACGCAGGCACCGCGGCCGCGAGCCGTAGCGCGCTTGCTGGCCGCCGCAACGGCCGCCGTCGAAGTCCAGGGAGGGACCGCACGATGAGCGCAAAAGAACAGTTCGGCAGTCGCTGGGGGCTCCTGCTGGCGACCCTCGGCATGGCCGTCGGCACCGGCAACATCTGGCGCTTTCCGCGGGTCGTGGCGTCGAACGATGGCGGCAGCTTCCTGGTCGCCTGGTTCGTCTTTCTGCTGTTGTGGTCGATTCCGCTGATGATCGTCGAGTTCTCCTTCGGCAAGCAGTCGCGCCTCGGCACCGTCGGTGCCTTCCGGCGCCTCGCCGGTCGAGGCCGCTCCTGGATGGGTGGATGGGTGGCGCTCTGCGCCACCGGCATCATGTTCTATTACGCGGTGGTGGCCGGCTGGTGCCTGCGCTTCCTGGCCGCTTCCTTGACCGGTGAGCTGCAGCGGCGCGAACCCGGGGCGCTGTGGGACGAGTTCTCCGCCTCCTGGGCCGCCGTCGGGACCCAGGTGTTGGCCCTCGGCGCCGCTCTGGTGGTGGTTTGGTTCGGGGTTCGCGGCATCGAGCGGGTCGCCAAGGTGTTGATTCCCTTGCTGGTCGTCCTGGTGGTGATCCTGGCCGGCCGTGCGATCACCCTGCCGGGAGCGGAACGAGGCCTGGAGTTCCTCTTCACCCCCAACTGGGCGGCCCTCGGTCGACCCCAGGTCTGGCTCGAGGCGCTGACCCAGAACGCTTGGGACACGGGGGCCGGTTGGGGGCTGATCCTGACCTACGCCATCTACATGAAGGTGCGCGAAGACGTTCCCCTGAACGCCGCCCTCATCGGCTTCGGCAACAACTCGATGTCGCTGCTGGCCGGCATCATGGTGCTGTGCACCGTCTTCGCGATCAACCCCGGGGCGCGCGACGAGATCGTCGGCGCCGGCAACGAGGGGCTGACCTTCGAGTGGATGCCCCAGCTCTTCGCGGCCATGCCCGGCGGCAGCGTCTTCATGGTGCTGTTCTTCCTCGCCCTCTCCTTCGCCGCCCTCACCAGCCTGGTGTCGATGCTCGAGCTGGCGACGCGGGTTCTGATGGACTTCGGTTTCCGTCGGCGCCGCGCCTTGCTCTGGGTCGGGGGCGCCGGCGTGCTGTTCGGAATGCCGTCGGCTCTCTCGATGCAGGTATTCCAGAATCAGGATTGGGTGTGGGGCCTCGGCCTCATGCTTTCGGGCCTCTTCTTCGCCCTCGGGGCGCGCAGCTATGGGCTCGAGAAGCTGCGTCGGGAGGTGGTCAATGGCCCGGGGTCGGACCTGCCGGTGGGGCGATGGTGGACCTTCGTGGTCGGCGTGCTGGTGCCCCTCGAGGCGCTGATTTTGATGCTGTGGTGGCTCTATCAGGCCTCCGGCGGTGACTGGCTCGACCCCTTCGGATCGTTCAGCGTCGGGACCATCATTCTGCAGTGGGGCGTTGCGCTGCTGGCGCTGGTGGCGATGGAGCGCTGGTTGTCCCGCGCCGGGGAGGGAGGCTGATGGACGGAACCGCGATCTTGTGGATGGTGATTCTCTGTGGCTGCGTTTGGGGTGGATTCCTGACGCTTCTCTTTCGCGCTTTGCGTAGTGAGGGGAGGAAGGAGGAACGCTCCGGGCGTTGATCGCCGGGTGATCGCATGCGAGTCTTTCTGACCGGCTTCATGGGGGCCGGCAAGACCTCCGTGGGCCGGATGCTGGGGCGTCGCCTCCAGTTGCCGTTCCGCGACCTCGACCAGGAGATCGAGCGCACCGCCGGTAGGCGGGTCGCCGAGATCTTCGCTCGTGAGGGCGAGGCCGGCTTTCGGCGCCGCGAGCGAGAGGAGCTCGAGGGTCAGTGTCAGTCCCCTCGGCTGGTGCTGGCGACGGGCGGTGGGACGGTGGTGCAGCCGGGGATCGCCGACCGTCTGCGGGAGCTCGGCCGGGTGGTATGGTTGCGGGCTGATTTCGCTACCCTGATCGAGCGTCTCGAACGCCGCGCTCGGGGTGTCCGGCCGCTGTTTCGGGATGCGGCGCAGGCGCGCGCTCTCTACGAGGCCCGTCTGCCGTTCTACGGACAGTGTGACCTGGTGATTGAGATGGGCCCGCGGGAGGAACCGAGCGAGGTGGCCGCCCGGGTGGCTTTGGGGCTCGAAGAGCTGGTGGTGGGAGGACGATGAAGTACTTGATCCTGTCGGACATGCACGGCAACTGGGAGGCACTGCGAGCTGTGCTGATCCATGCCCGCCGCAAGCGCTTCGACGCCGTCCTGATGCTGGGCGACGTGGTCGGCTACGGCGCGGCGCCGAACCAGGTGGTCGAGGGCCTCCTCGGTCTGTCGCCGAAGGTCTACGCCATCCGCGGTAATCACGACAAGGTGGTCGCTGGAATCCAGGAGGGCGAGAACTTCAACCATGCCGCCCTCGAAGCCGCTCGCTGGACGGCGGAACGGTTGACGGCCAAGAACCGGCGCTACGTCTACGAGCTGCCGGAGGGTCCGATCCGGGTGGCGGAGGATGTCGCCATCTGTCATGGCTCACCGCTCGACGAAGATACCTATGTGCTGTCCGACTTCGACGCCTTCGAGATCTTCTCGGCCTTCGACTCGCCCTTGACCTTCTTCGGTCATACCCACGTGACCTCGATGTTCTGGGTGCGCGGGGGGCATGTGAGGGTCGAGGCCCTGCGTGGCAAGACGGGACGGATCGCGCTCCATCCGGAGGCGCGCTACCTGATCAATCCCGGGTCCATCGGCCAGCCGCGAGACCGCGATCCGCGAGCCTCCTACATGACCTACGACAGCAGTCGCCGAGTGGTGCGCTGGTATCGCGTCGCCTACCCCATCGATAAGGCCCAGAAGCGCATCCTGAGCGCCGGCCTGCCGGGCATGCTCGCCGAGCGGCTGGCCTTCGGAATGTAAGCGCGATCTCGCGTCGGCCGGAGGCGCTGCCGACAGCGGCGGCGGCCGTCCGTGTCCTCAGGCAGCGCCGTCAGCGAGCTGCTCGCTCAGACGGGCCTGCCGAAAGCGGCGCACCATCGCCAGCACGCCGCCGAACAGGATCACGTAGAGCCCGAACCAGACGAGCTGGATCAACGGTTTCTCGGTGAGATCGAGGGCCAGCCGCGGCGGCTCGGCGGTGACCGCCATGCCGGCGGCGCCGATGACTTCCAGGATGACGGCACCGTCGGTTGCGTTGATGCCGCCGACCCGCAGGGCTCCACCGCCCGGGAGGGACAGCGGCGGAGCTTCGGCCGCGCCGCGCTGGTCGAAGGTGTAGCGCGGCGTCAGGGCCGTCGTCTGCCCCTGGTGAACCACCTCGAGGGTGGCGCCGACGGTGATCGGCTGATCGCTGGCCATCTGCGCCATCGCATTGCCGCCGGCTGACAGATCGAAACCCAGGAACTGGACCCGCAGGTCGCCGACCTCGAGCTGCTGGCCCTGGGCGAGCTGCAGCCGCTCCGGCGCTCCGGCGGGGCGTCCGGGATCGTACTCGATGGGCGAAATGTAGAGGTCCATGTTCCACAGCTTGCGAATGTGGGGATTGACCATCAGCTGACGGGTGCGGTCGTTGATGAACATCTTGGGGTAGGCGTAGTACTCGGAGCCGTTGGGCCGCTCGACCTTGATCTCCAGCCGCTCGCGCTCGGTGGCGGTGCGCGGCATGGTTCGGGTGAAGGTCAGGGTGGTGCCGTTGTCGAGGGTCTGCGGCTGGTTCTGGGCCAGGGTGACCTTGACCTGGCGATCATAGGCCGACGACGCCAGGAATCCGATCAGGATGATGCCGACGCCGACGTGGGCCAGATAGCCGCCGGCGGCGGTGACCCCGCCGACGCGGGCCCGCGCCATGGTCTTCTCGAAATTGGTCACCAGGGCGACCGTTGCCAGGAAGATCAGCAGAATGTGGAGCTTGCCGTAAGCGCCCAGGTAGAGCGAGAAGAGGCAGGCGGCGACGCCCACCAGGGAGGGCACGATCAGGCGTTTCAGGATTTCCCGCGGCGGGCGCTCGCGCCAGGTGAGGTAAGGCACCACGCTGAGCAGGAAGGCGGTCAGCAGGGCGATCGGCTGGTTGACCTGGTTGTAGAACTCCGGCCCCACCTGTCCCGGGTTCTCCATGAAGCCGGTGAGCAGAGGCGCCGAGGTGCCGACGGCGATGACCACCGCCGATGCCAGGACGGTGATGGTCGAGAAGACCAAGAAGAACCCGCGGGTGAGGAGAGAGTCTTCATTGGTCTGGGTCGGAACCTGGCCCAGGCGGGTGGCGATCAGCCAGGTTGGAAGCACGATGAAGAAAACCATCAGGGCGACCAGCCAGCGCGAGATGCCGAGGTCGACGAAGCTGTGGACGGAAAAGTCCGCCAGCACGCCGGAACGGGTCAGGAAGGTGCCGTAGAGCACCGCCAGGTAGGAGAGGACGGACAGGATGTAGTTGGCTCGCCGGTAGCGCTTCCGGGTGCGTTCCATGTAGAAGCCGTGGATCAGCACGACGAGCAGCAACCAGGGAATCAGTGAGGCGTTCTCGACCGGATCCCAGCCCCAATAGCCGCCCCAGCCGAGGGTCTTGTAGGCCCAGTACCCGCCCATCAGGATCGCGGCGCCGAGAATCAGGAAGCCGGCGAGGGCCCAGGGGAAGGCGCGCGCCGCCCAGTCGCGATAGTTACGGCGCCAGAGGGAGGCGACAGCGAACGAGAAGGGGATCGCCGTCAGCGAGTAGCCGATGAACATCACCGGCGGGTGGATCACCATCCAGTCGTCCTGCAGCAGGGGGTTCAGGCCTTTGCCGTCGATCGGCGTCTCGGCCAGCATGACGAAGGGGTTCTCCCGCACCAGGATGAACAGCAGGCCGAGCTGGGTGAGGGTGTAGACGCCCATCACCGGCGCCTCGAGATCGCGGCCGGTGGTGCGCCAGAGGAGAACACCGAGCAGAGCACCCCACAGCAGCCAGATCAGGAAGCTGCCCTTCTGACCGGCCCAGAAGGCGGCGATCTGGAAGTGGCCGGCGAGGTCGAGGCCGGAGTGCTGGAAGACGTACTCGATGCGGAAGTCGCGGCGCCAGAGGGCGAGGAAGAGGATCGCCGACGTCAGGACCGTGGCGAGGGCGAAGAGGCCATAGGAGCGGCGCGCGAAGGGGCGAGCAGTCTCGTCTCCTCGCAGGACCAGCGAATAGCCCCAAAGGGTGGTGACGGCGAAGGCCAGGGCGCACCAGAGGGAAACCGCCCCGGGGAGATAGAGCTGCGACAGAGATCCCACTTTCTGATTCTCCCGGCGATCACCAGGCGGAGCCTGAGAAGCGCCCGCTCGGACGCCGCCTGGCGAATATTTTCGATCGGGGCCGCTGGTGCCCCGTCAGCGACTGATTCTACCTCTCGTCCGGTGCCTCATCGCGACCGGCCTCGGGAGTGAGGAGAGGGAGCGCCTCAGGAGTATTCCTTGGTCTCGACGCCCTGGTACTTGCTGGGACACTTCACCAGCAGCTTGTCCGCCGCCAGCTCGTTGGTCGCTGCGTCGAACTGACCGATGGCGACGATGCTGATGGCATCCTCGAAGTTGGCCGGCTTGAGGCCGTCATAGCGCACCCGCAGGGTGTCGTCCGATTCCGGATCGAGGAGGGTGAATCGCAGGCTGCCGCCGGCCATGTCGTAGTCGATGTCGCTCTTGTCGAGACCTCCGGCGACCTGCACCACCCGTTCGGCGGTGCGCGCCTGCTCGTAGGACACGTAGGGGGTCAGGGTGTCCTTGAAGGAAGTCAGGGAGTAAGCCGCGAAGGTGACCAGCAGCATCGCGCCGACGAAGTAGGGGAGCTTGTTTTTCATCACGTGGTCTCCGGCTCGGTGGACGACCTAGGAGTCTTTCTCGAGGTCCCGCAGACGTTTTTGTAACCGCAGGACATAGAGGAAGATTCCCGTCCAGATGACGAGGTTGACGGCGACGATTCCAAGCTTGACGGTCAGGTCCATGAGTAGACTCTCCCTCCTATGGTACCGCGAAGGGTCGTCACACGGCCCGGCGGCGCTGCAGGGCGGTGAGTCGCACCTGCAGGCGCTGCAACCAGAAGAACAGGCCCATGAAGCCGATCCAGCTCGCCAGCATGACGAGGAGGACCGACGAGTCCATGTCGACGTTGCCTTCGGCATTGACGACCGGCTCCGGGTGCAGTGACACCATCAGCCGCGGCACGATCCAAAACAGGGACGGCGCCACCACCAGACCGAGGACCGCGTAACCGGCGGCGAGGCGCCGGCTGGTCTCGTGATCGGCGACGGCGCTGCGCAACGCCAGGTAGGCGGCGTAGAACAGCAGCACCAGAGCGATCGAGCCCTGACGGGGATCCCAGTTCCAGAACGCCCCCCACTCGAGCTTCGACCAGATGGCGCCGGTGGCGGTGGCGAGAATGCAGAACACGAAGCCGAGCTGGATCGCCGCCTCCGCCGCCCGGTCGAGGTGCTCACGACGGCGCACCAGATAGAGGCCGCTGAGAATTCCACCGAGGAAGAAGGCCGTGAAGGCGGTCCAGGCCATCGGCACGTGGAAGTACACGATGCGACTCGATTCGCCGTTGCCGACGAAGCCTTGCAGGGCAGGAGCCCAGAGGAAGGCGGCCACGATGGCCAGCGAGAGCCAGCTCCAGAGGAGCCAGGGAAGGAGTTTTCTCATGGATTCCACATCGGCGGGAAGAGCATGAATCCCGCGACGACGATGCTGCCATCGTACACGAGGAGATGGCTGAAAGATACCGCCGCCGGCTCTCCGCTAACGGCTTCTCGGGTGAGGGCGACGACGATCACCAACAGCGGAATCAGCACCGGGAAGAGGAGCACCGCGAAGAGGGTTCCGCGGCCCCGTGCCTGGGCGACCATGGCGGCGATCAGGGTGCTGGCGGCGGCCAGGCCGATGCCGCCGGCGGCCAAGGCGGCGATCAGCTTGAGGGGCGATTGCACCGGTAGCTGCATCATGGCGAGAAACAGCGGAGTGGTGATGATCTCGAGGGCGAGGATCAGGGCGCAGCCGTAGAAGAGCTTGCCGCAGAACAGGGCCGAAGGGGTGGCGGCCAGTCGCAGAGCGGTGGCGGTGTGGGTCTCCTCTTCGGCAACGAACAAGCGCGGCAGGCCGGCGGTGGCCGCGAACAGCAGGATGATCCAGAGCACCGCCGGCAGCACCACCGCGCCCAGCGGGGAGGCTCCCAGGGGGCCGAGAGAGAAGCTCACCAGCACCAGTGTCGAGAGGGCGAACAGGCCGAGGGTGTTGAGGGCGATGCGGCTGCGGAACTCGCTTCGCCAGTCCTTGACGAAGACCGCCGCCGCCTCACGCAGCCAGCTCGACATGACTCGCCACCCGTGGCAGATCGAGGGAAGAGGGGTTGGCGACCACCGCCATGCCGTGCTCGAGGTGCTCCTGAAGCAGCTCTCGGGCGGTCGCCCGGCCGGGCTCGTCGAGATTCTGGAAGGGCTCGTCGAGGAGCAGCAAACGCGGCCGATGGAGCAGCGCCCAGGCCCAGCGCAGGCGCTGCGTCATGCCCGAGGACAGGGCGCCAGCGGGTCGCTCGAAGGGCAGGCCGACGCGCTCCAGAAGCTCCCTGCCGCGCTGCGCGGGCACATCCCTCAGGCGGGCGAAGAAGGTGAGGTTCTCGAGCGTGCCGTGGGTCTCGTAGAAGGCCAGGTCTGGGGCCAGGTAGCCGACCCGGCGGCGGCGCTCGGCGGCGCCCAGCGTGTGGCCCCCGAGGCGCAGGCCGATCTCGCCGCGATCGACGGCGAGGAGCCCGGCCAGGCACTTGAGCAGGGTGCTCTTGCCGGAGCCGTTGCTGCCGGTGATCAGCAACACTTCGCCGGGCCGAACCCGGCCCGAGACACCGCGCAGCACCGGCAGACGGCCGAAGCGCCGATGCAGGTCGGTGAACTCGAGAAGGTCGGGAACCGCGGCCATGGTGGCGAGTGTACAAGCAAGCCGCGATCTCCTGACCGCCTTGACGCAGGGGGCGCGACTCACCTCATGGGGCGGGCTTTCCAGGACAGCGCGCTTGGAGGGGACCCCGAGCTCGCGATTCGCGGGCTGGAGAGGGCTCAGGCCCTGCTGGGCCGAGGTAGCGGCGCAGAATCGAACGCCAAGAATGCGCGGTCCGAGCCCACCGGGCGAGGCGGCGGCGAGAGCCGCCGAGGTCGGGGGTGCCCGGCTGAGGGGTGAGCCCGCACGACCTGTGCGTGCGGGCCGGGCCGCGTACGCGAGGGGGGCGCCTTTAGCCCTCCTGAGACAGCAGCCTGCTAGCATCGCCGCATGTTGCGAAACGCCCTCCCCCTGGCCTTTCTGCTGCTCACCGCGTGCGCCAGCACGGCGCCCTCTTCGTCGCCTTCGCCATCGTCCACCGGGGCGTCGCCCACCTCGACTCCGAGCCGTGCCGGCGAAGCCTCGCCGGAGCTCGAGGAACGGGCTCTGCTGGCGCTCCTCGCGGATCGCCGAATGGTCGAGCGCGTCACCCTCGAGCAGACCATGAAGGGTAGTCCGGGGCTGCGGCGCGAGCTCGCCGTCACGCTCGGACGGGTGGGCGATCGGCAGGCCCGCTTCGAGCTCCAGGAGCTGCTCTTCGACGATGCCCCGGAGGTGCGTCGGGCGGCGGCCTTCGCCCTTGGCGAGATGGGCGACGAGCGCGCCCGTCGGCCGTTGCTGCGGGCGGCGGCGGGAGAAGACTCGGCGACCGGGGGTCTCGCCGTCGAGGCCCTCGGCAAGCTCGGGACGGCGGTGATGGAGGTTTCCGAGGCCCTGGCCGCGCTGCCTGCCGAGGAGAGCTGGCGCCGCTTGCTGCCGCATCTCTTCCGCTTCGACGAAGCGGCGACGGTGACCCTGGCGGAGGAGGCCCTGGCGGTTTCCGATGGCGAGCTGCGCGGTCGAGCGGTGTACGCGCTGGCGCGCAATCCGCGGCCCGAGGCACTGCCCCGGCTGCGCACCTTGGTCGAGGCGGCGGACCCCTGGTCGCGGGCCCTGGTGGCCCGGGCCCTGGGCCGGATCGGTGAGCGCCAGGATCTCGCTCGTCTGCGTCCGCTGCTCGATGACCCGGAGCCGGGGCCGACGATCCAAGCTCTGGCGGCGGCCGCTCGCCTGCTCGAAGCGGGAACCGCGGCCGCCCCCGAAGGTTGGGTGCCGCGTCTTCGGGAGCTGCTCGACGACAGCCGCCCGCAGGTGCGCCTGGCGAGCCTGCCGGCGGCCGCCTACTGGCTCTTCGACGACACCATCTTCGAGTCCCTTCTGGGGCGTCTCGAAGACCCGCTCGAAGGCGGTGAGGCGCTGGTCGCCATCGCCCGCGGCGAGCACGGACGGGCGGCGGAGCTGGTCACCGCAGCGGCTGCCTCCCGCACCCTCTGGCGGCGGGCCGCGGCGGCTCGGGCGGCGGTCTTCCTGGACGATCCGGAGCTGCTCGATCGTCTGCTGCGGGACCCGCAACCGCGGGTTCGGGTGCGCGCCCTCGAGTCTTTTCTGGCGCGCGCCGTGGTGACTCCCGAAGCGGTCGCCGAACGGGTCGGCGAGATCCTGGCGCGCGATACCGATCCGGCGATGCGCTCGGTGGCCTTCGGCTGGGCCGTCGATCATCCTCTGATTCCCATCGAGGTTCTGGGGGAAGCGGCGGTTTTCGCCCTCGGCGACCGCAATATCGAGTCGAGTCTGGCGGCGGTGCGCGCCCTCGCCGCCCGCGGCGAGACCGAATCCCTCGACCGCGGCGCCGTGGTCGCTCTGCTCGAAAAGATGGCCGAGCTCTCGGACTTCACCGTTCGCCGCTCCGCCGGTCAGGCGCTCGCCGCCCTCGGTCGGCCGGCGCCGCCGACCGGCTCCGCCAAGGGCCTGGGGGACACCTTGGTCTACCGCGAGATCATCCAGCGCAGTGCCGCGGCGCGTTTCGTGCGCCTGCGCAGCGATGCCGGCGATCTGGTGCTGCGCCTCGATTGCCCGCAGGCACCGCGCACTTGCTTGAGCTTCCTCAGCTTGTCGGCCCAGGGCTTCTTCGATGGTCTGACCTTCCACCGGGTGGTGCCCGACTTCGTGGTCCAGGGGGGTGATCCGCGGGGTGATGGCTTTGGCGGGCCGGGTTTCACCCTGCGCGACGAGATCAATTCCCTGCGCTACGAGCGCGGTACCGTCGGCATGGCCCTCGCCGGGCCCGACACCGGCGGTAGCCAGTTCTTCATCGCCCTGTCGCGGCAGCCCCATCTCGACGGCGGCTACACCGTCTTCGGCCAGGTCGTGGACGGCGACGAGGTCTTGGACCTCATCCTGCCGGGCACGCGAATCCTCGGCATCGACGAGATCACCGGCGCAGACGTGCGGTAGGCTGGCGCCTTCGAACCTTCGGCGTTCGACAACGTACTTCATGACCAAGGGAGGGGTGCGCCCGCGCTGCTGGCCGTCTTTGGCCGGTCCGGCGTTGCCGGTTCAAGTGCCCGGATATCCCTGGCGACGACTTGCAACCTTCTTTCGCGATCGCACGTAGAAACCATGCAGCGAGGTACCGACCCCCGGAGTGACGAGGAAATCGTCGTTCTCGTTCTCGAAGGAGACGTCGAGGGGTTCGGTTCTTTGGTGGAGCGCTATCAGGGGCGCCTGGTCAACTACCTGTTCCGCCTGTTGCGGAACCTCGACGAGGCCCACGAAATGGCGCAAGAGGTCTTTTTCAAGGTCTACCAGGCGCTGGATCGGTTCGATTCGCGGTACCGCTTCTCGACGTGGTTGTTTCGGGTGGCGCAGAACGCCGCCATCGATCAGATTCGTCGGAGGCGACTCAAGCTGATTCCGATCCATCGTCAGGAAGAGTCGGAGGAAGAGAGCCGCGACTGGGATCTTCCCAGTCCCGACCGGGGCCCCTACCGGGACCTGCGGAATCGGGAGCGGGGAGACGCCATCCAGCAGGCCATCGATGGTTTGCCCTGGGAGTATCGCGAGCTGATCGTCCTACGGCACTACGGCGAGCTGTCCTACGAAGAGATCGCTCGGGCCAAAGAAATGCCTTTGGGAACGGTCAAGAACAAGCTGTTTCGGGGCCGTCAGATGTTGAAAGAGAAACTGGTCGAGTTCGTGGGGGATTGACGACCGGTGGCTCGGAGGAAGACGCGCATGGACATGATGGACTGTTCGACCTTTGAGGAGTGGATCGACCTCGAGCTCGAAGGGGCTCTACCGGCGGCCTCACGCCGGGGACTCGACGAGCACCTGGCGACCTGCGGTGGCTGCCGAGCGACTCGGCGGGAAATGCTACGCCTGCATTCGGTGCTGGCTGAAAGCCACGTCCCGGTGCATGCCGATTTCACCACCGCGGTGATGTCCAGTCTGCCCTCGGCGGGCTGGGAGGGCGCTAGCGTCAAGGCTTGGCGCTGGCCCGTCGCACTGCTGGTGGTCCTGGCCATCGGAGCTTCCGCCATCGTCGGCTCGAGCTCTGCTCGCCTGGCGCCGGACGCTCCCTTCCTCGGCGCCATCGCGGCGATCGCCGATCTCGCTCAGACCTCGGTGCTGACCGGCGCCGGCTTCCTCTCGGCCTCTTGGCAGGGGCTCGGGCTGGTGGTGGCCGAGATGCTCAGTACCTCGAAGGGTAATCTCCTGGCCTTCTCTGGCCTGGTGGTGGCGGTCAATCTCTTCCTCTTCGCCCTCCTTCGGCGGCGCCCAGCGCCGGTCGCAGGGCACGATTCCCGCTGAGCGGTGGCCGAGCCATCGCGGCGCGGCCGGCACGTGGCCGCTTGCTAGACTCACCGACGTGAAATCCGGCCTTCTCCTGCTGGCCCTGCTGATCTCCTTCGGGGCACCGTCACCGGTGGCTGCCGAGGCGGAGAGCAGTGCCGCCCTCATCCTGCACGAGGGCAGCGTGGCGCGGCGCCAGCTCGTCGCGCTCGGCCGCGACCTCGAAGTGCGTGGTGAGGCGCGGTCCGATGTCGCGGCCCTCGATGGCTCTGTCTTGGTGACCGGGCGGGTGGAAGGCGATGTCATCGTGCTCGGCGGAGGGGCGCGTCTCGACTCGACGGCGCGAGTCGCCGGCGATGTCTTCACCCTCGGGGGACCGATCGAGGCCGAGCCCGGCGCCGAGATCGGCGGCCGCTCGGTCTCCTATCCCACCGCCTCCGCCGCCTGGCTCACCCTGCTCGAGGGTCCGAGCATCGGACTGTCGCCCTTTTCCCCTCTGGTGCTCGGTGGCAAGCTGGCCCTGTTGACCGCCTGGCTCGCCCTGGTCCTGCTGTTCTTCAGCACTTCGGGCCGCCAGGTGATGGGCACCTCGCAGGTGATCCGGGTGGAACCCTTCCGCAATTTCTTCGTCGGCGTGGTGGGCATTCTGGCGCTGGTGTTGACCACCCTGTTGTTCAGCGCCTTCGCCGCCGCCCTGGTGGGAGTGCCCTTGCTGGTGTTGGTGGTGGTGCTGGCCCTGGTTCTCAAGCTCTGGGGCATGGTAGCGGTGTTTCATGCCCTCGGTTCTTGGATCGGACGCCGCATGGGTAACCGCCCGATGCGCGCCCTCAATGCCGCCACCCTCGGCCTGGTGGTGCTGGGAGTGATCAAGTTCATTCCCTATGTCGGCATCTGGGCCTGGTCGATCGCCACCTTCATCGGCGTCGGCGCCGCCCTCTCGACCAAATTCGGTCGCCGCGAGCCGTGGCTCGCCCCCGCTTAGGGACGCCTCAGAATCAGCAGCAGCGAGTCCTCGTAGCCGAGCTCCGTGTAGGGCTCGAGGGCGATCTCTTCGAGGGATTGCGGCAACAGCGAGCGCAGCGCTGCCTCGGAGTAGCGCAGGAAGAGGAGTCCGTCCTGGTGCTCTTCGGCGAAGCCCCCGTCGGGGTTGCGCCACAGGCTGTGGAGCAGAACTCCGCCCGGGCACAGGAGTTCGCCTTGCTTGGCGAGGGAGGCGGTGAGCTGGTCTCGGCTCAGGTGGTGGAGCACTTTGTTGCTGTAGATGGCGTCGAAGGGCTCGGTGAGGGGCAGGTGGCGGGCATCGAGCTGGAGCAGGGGAATTTCGGGGCGGCACGCGGCGACGTGCTCGAGGAAGGCTGGCGAGTGATCCGATCCGGTGACCTCGAAGGTCTCGGCGAGGATCTCGAGATCCTTGCCGAGACCGGTCCCGAGCTCGAGCACGCGGCTCCTCGCCGGAATCAAGGTCCGCAGCCGGTCGATCAGCTCCCGGCCATCGATACCGTCACTGATGGCGGCGTACTCGGCGATTCCCTCGGGGGTGTCGTAAAGGCTCATGGTTTCTCCGCCGGTGCCGTCCGTTGGCGCGACGCGCCCGGTCGCGCGGCATCATGACACCGGCGGAGGTCGGGGTCACTCTTCGTCGCCGGCGGCTTCCTTCGTCGCCTCGGCGGCCACCGGTGCGAGGATCCGGCCGTCGGCGCCGAGCTCCAGCTCGAGAGCGTCGGCGAGGAAGGCGAGCTGAGCACCCCAAGCGAGGCGGCGCGCCTGCGGCGAGGCTCCGACGCCGTGGCCGGCGTCCCGCGCCACCCGCAGGAGGATGGGATGGTGGTCGCAGCCCTGGGCCGCCTCAAGGGCGGCGACCAGCTTGTAGGCGTGGGCCGGCATGGCCACTTCGTCGCGCTCGCCGGCGATCACCAGGGTCGGCGGATAGCACGTACCCCGCCGCAGGTTGTGGATCGGCGAGTAGGCGAGCAGGGCGGCGCGGTCGGCGGGGTCGTCCGGCGAGCCGAACTCCTGCACCCAGCGCTTGCCGCCGGTGAACTCCGGAAAGCGCAGCATCTCGACGATCGGCACCGTCACCAGGGCGGCGGCGAAGAGCTTGGGACGCTGGACCAGGGCGGCGGCGGCGAGCACGCCGCTGGCGCTTCCGCCGTCGATGGCCAGCCTCTCCGGCCGCGTGTAGCCACCCTCGATCAGCCACTCGGCGGCGGCGATGAAGTCGTCGATGCTGGTTTGCTTCTGGCGTCCCTTGCCGGCGCGATGCCAGGGTTCGCCGTACTCGCCACCGCCCCGGATCCCCGGCAAGGCGTAGACCCCACCCATCTCGATCCACGCCATCACCTTGGGTTGGAACCATGGAAATGCCGACCATCCGAAGGCGCCGTAGCCGTACATCAGGAGCGGTCGTGGCTGGTCGAGGGAGAGCCCTTTGCGATGGGCCAGGAACATCGGGATGCGGGTGCCGTCGCGGCCCTTGTAGAAGACCTGGCGGAGCTCGAAGTCCTGCGGATCGAAGGCCAGGTCGGGGCTGCCAAAGGGCGTCGTGCGGCCGCTCTTCGGATCGAGCCGATAGGGCAGGTTGGGCATTGCGATGCTGTTGGCGCTGAAGAAGGCGGAGCGGTCGTGGCGGCGACCGCGGAAGCCGCTGAAGGTGATGGCGTTCTGGGGCAGGCTCTGGCGGTAGACCTGGCGCCCGTCGAGCTCGAAGGCGCGCAGCTGAGGCAGAGCGTCGATCACGTAGAGGGCGAGGAAGCGGTCGGCGACCAGATTGACCGAGGTGAGGGTGGCTTCGGCTTCGGGGATCAGCGTTCGCCATCTCTTGGAGTTGGGCTGGCGGCGGTCGACAGCCACCACCCGGGAGCGCGGTGCGGCGAGATCCGTCTGCACGAAGAAGGTGTCGCCGTCGTTGCCGAGATAGCGATAGGACGCCGCTTGCTCTCCGAGCATCCGGCTCGGCCCGTCGTTGGGCTTGGTGAGGTCGAGCAACAAGATCTCGCTGTTGCTCGAAGAGCCTTCGCTGGTCGTCAGGACCAAGAAGCGGTCGTCATCGTCGATGCGCAGTACCGAGGCCCAGCCGGGTCGCTCGAAGAGCGTCTTGTCTTGGCTCTTGCCCTGACCGAGGCGTAGAGAGCGGATGCTCTGGTCCGAGAGGGTCGTCGTCAGCTCGGTGCCCGCGGCGGGCTCGTCATAGGCGCCGTAGAAGAGGCCTTCGCCATCGGGATGCCAGACCAACGTGGCGGCGCGCAGGCCGCGCAGCTCTCTCGGCAGATCGCGACCGCTGGCGACGTCGCGAATGCGCCACCGGCTCCAGCTCGAGCCGACCTCCGCCAGGCCGTAGGCGACGCGTCGGCCGTTCGGGCTCGGCACCCAGCCGGTCAGCCGGCGCTCGGGGCCGGCGAATCGGGTGGGGTCGACCAACAGGCGCTCGCCCTGCGGGTCGGAGACGTAGAGGGCGATCGCAGGGTCGGACCAGCGGCCGCGGGTGTAGAAGGTCTTGCCGCCTCGCTCGACCGGCGGGCCGAGGCTTTCGTGGTCGCTGATCTCGCCGATGCGTCGAGCCAGCGCCTGGTAGCCGTCCAGCCCTTCGACGAGGGCGCGCGAGCGCTCGTCCCGCAGATCGACCCAGCCCTTGACCCGGTCCGAGTCCACCGCCTCGAGCCAGCGGTGAGGGTCTTCCTGGGCCCCGAGGCCGGGGCTCGACAGGGCGATGATCAGCAGGCCGAGGGTCGATCCTCGGCCGAGAAGGGATCGGCCGATCCGGGTGGCGGCTTGCCGGCGCCACGGGCGGCGGTTGCCATGTCCTGCGATGGGCCGGGGTCGAGGGGCCTGGGTTCGAGGGGCCATGGAGTGTCTCCTTGGGTCGGTCATCGGGCAGCCTCGGAAGGCCTGGTGAGAGCTCACGATGGATTGATCTCCGGTCCCACTCAAGCAACCTGCGGTGAATTTCCGGCGAAACGAATCTTAAGGCGCAAGGTGTTGAAAACAGTGCTTTCCTAGTCTTCCGTTAATCGCCTCCGAGAAGGCCTTTCGGGGCCGCCGTTGCTACACTTTCGAGGTGGACGAGAGCACGCGACTTCGCTTTGGTGTCTTCGACCTCGACGCCCGCTCCGGGGAGCTGAGGCGGCGTGGACTGAGGGTGCGGCTGCACGAAAAGCCACTGCGCGTCTTGCTCGCTTTGCTCGAACGGCCGGGGGAGCTGGTGGAGCGCGAGGAGCTCCACCGGCGGTTGTGGCCGGACAACACCTTCGTCGACTTCGACAACAACCTCAACGCCGCCGTCAAGAAGCTGCGCGATGCCCTCGGGGACGCCGCCGAGAGCCCGCGGTTCGTCGAGACGGTGCCGCGTCGCGGGTATCGCTTCGTGGCGCCGGTGAGACGTTCCGGGGAGGGCGCGCGCAGGCTTTGGCGGCGCTGGACCTGGGGAGGGACGGCGTTGCTGGCGGCGGCCGCCGTCTTCGCCTTCGGCTGGGCTCTGGGGCGCGGCCAGTCGGCCAGCGGCCCGCCCTCCGCATCGGTCCCGGAGGGGCGCCGTCTTCTGGTCGTTCTGCCCTTTGACAACCTCGATCCGGATCCCGGTCAGGAGTACTTCGCCGACAGCTTGACGGAGGAGATGATCACCCACCTCGGCCGGCTTGCACCGCAGCACCTGGGGGTGATCTCGCGAGTCTCCGCCATGACCTACAAGGGCGCTTCCAAGACGGTGGCGGAGATCGCCGACGAGCTCGCCGTAGGCTACGTCCTCGAGGGCAGCGTTCGGCGCTCCGACGATCGCTTGCGGGTGACAGCGCAGCTGATCGAGACGGCTGGCCAGACCCACCTCTGGGCGGAGACCTATGACCGTCCTTTCGGCGATGTGCTGGCAGTCCAGGAAGAGGTTTCGGCGCGGGTGGCGGACGCCCTGGCGCTCCAGCTTGTGCCGACCGTGGCCGGCCAGCGCTCCACCGATCCCGCCGCCTACGAGGCTTTCCTGCGCGGCCGATTCGAGTGGAATCGCTTCTCAGAGGAAGGCTATCGCCGGGCGATCGCGGCGTTTGGCGAAGCGGTCGAGCGGGATCCTGCCTTCGCCGCCGCCTGGACAGCTCTCGCCGATGCCTGGAACCTGCGGGCCTTCGGCGGTGAAGTGAGCGTCGTCGACGCCTTCCGGGAGGCCCGAGGAGCGGCTGATCGGGCCCTCGAGCTCGAGCCCGGATTGGGGCCGGCGTGGGCCTCGCGGGCCTTCGCCCGCCTCTACGCCGACTTCGATGCCGAAGGCGCGGCCACCGACTTCGCGCGTGCCGTCGAGCTCGCTCCCAATGCCGCCATGACTTACCACTGGCAAGCCGGTGCCTTGTCGGTCCTGGGGCGCCACGACGAGGCGATCGCGGCCGTGCGCCGTTCCCTCGAGCTCGATCCGGTGTCCTTGAGCGTGATGTCCGATCTCGGCTGGTACTTGCTCTTTGCCGATCGCCCCGAGGAAGGCCTCGACGAGTGCCGCCGCACCCTCGAGCGCGATCCCGCCTACGGCTGGGCAAAGACTTGCGTGCGGGTCGCTCTTCTCATGCTCGGGGATGTCGAGGGGGTGGTCGATGCGGCGCGCCGCGAGCGTGATCCGCAAGCCGCGCTCTTGCCACCGGAGCCATCGGCAGCGCTGGCGGCTCTCCAGCGCGAGGCTCTGACCGGAGACCAGGCCACCGACCCGTTCTATCGCGCCACCCTGTGGGCCGGTCTGGGCGACAGCGATCGTGCCTTCGCCGAGCTCGAGCGTGCGGCCGCGAAGGGCGACCCCTGGCTCGTCTTCCTGCACCTCGATCCGCGCCTCGATGCACTCCATGGGGATCCTCGCTTCGAGGCCTTGGGTCGGTCCCGATCGCCTCAGCTCACGCCGGAAACCTCGCCGCCACGGAGTTGATCCCGCGCGAGTCCAGAATCTCACCATCCATCTTTTCGCGCACCGCAACCACCATGGCCTGGCCGACCTCCGCGTTCGAGGTGGCCCCACCCAAGATTCGGAACATTGGCGACAGCGGAGTGAGCAAGGCATAGGCGAAGCGGTAGAGCTTGCCGCGGACCTGCGCCCCATGGAGGCCGCGGATATAGGCTGGCCGAAACACCACCACGCCAGCGAAACCGAGCGCTTGCAAATCGTCCTCGGCGCGTTTCTTCACCCGTGCCCACATCGCCTTGCCGTCCGCGCCCGAGCCGGACAGGAAACAGAACCGCGCCTCGGGGTTCTGCTCGAGCAAGGTGCGCGCCGCGTGCATGGTCAAGCTGTAGGTGATCTGAGTGTAGGTCGCCTCGTCCAGGCCCTGCGACGAGATGCCGAGGCACCAGAAGCACGCATCGACCTCTGCCAGATGGTCGGCGATGCTCGACAGATCACCCATGTCGTCAACGACCAGCTCGGTCAACTTGGCGTGCTCGGTGCCGGTGGGGCGCCGCCCGAGGGTTGTGACTGCGCTCACGTCGGGGGCGTTCAGGGCCTCGGCCAACACGCCTTGGCCGACGAATCCGGTTGCCCCGGAGATCAGTACATGCATTGCTCAGCTCCCTGGATGTGTTGGTTGAGTGATCTCGGTGAGGACGTTGTCTTTCTGAATCGAGGGGCCGTGGTGGGAGGGCGCCTGGCTCAGAAGCTCGTTCCCAGGAGCTGATTCGAGAGCTCCCAGAGACCGGCGGCGCCCTTCTCGTCGTAGGCGTGGGGCAGGTAGCCGCCTTGCCCGAAGTCGTCGCTCTCGGCCGGTTTCGAGATCTGGCAGTCTTCGAGGTAGAGGCCGCTCTTGCCGTTCAAGCTGGCGCTGGTCGCCGCCCAGCAGGTGGTCGCCGCACCCTGCGGAATGGTCTTGAAGAGATGCCCGTAGTCCTCGAACATCTTCTCGATCGCACCCAAGATGGACGGGTCCAAGTTCCTGTCCAGCTCGGTCTCGATGCCGCCGGGATGAACGGCGAAGCTGGACACTCCATGCTCCGCCCAGCGGCGGCTGAGCTCGAGGGAGAACCAGATGTTTGCGGTCTTCGATTGACCATAGGCTGCCATCGGATCGTAAGGGCGACGCTCGTAATTGGGATCGTCGAGGTCCACCGGAGAGAACCAGTGTCCGGCCGAAGACAGGTTGATCACCCTCGCGGAACCGGCCCCCTGGAGCGCCGGACCGAGGAGGTTGGTCAACAGGAAGTGACCCAGGTGGTTGGTGGCGAACTGGCTTTCCCAACCCTCGGCGGTGCGGGTGAGCGGCGGTGCCATGATGCCGGCGTTGTTGATCAGCAGATCGAGAGTGTCGTGGCTGGCGAGCCAGGTTTCGGCAAAGGACCGCACGGTCGAGGGTTTGTCCAGCTCCAGCGTTGCGGTCTCCGGCGTCCGTCCGGTTGCCGTGTGGATCTCTTCGGCGACGCGATTCAGCTTCTCGCTCGAGCGGGCCACGAGCGTCAAGTCGGCGCCGTGGATTGCCATCGCTCGGGCCGTTTCGGCCCCTAGGCCGGTCGATGCACCGGTGATGATCACGGTCTTGCCGGTCAGGTCGACGCCGCTGAGTACGTCTTCGGTGGTGGAAGTACGATCAAAAGTCATGTCCGTGTCTCCTTGGTCTCCGAGCCTTCAACTCTTGGATGGCGACTGGCTCGTGTTTGCAAGAGATACAGTATGGGCTCATATTGATGAGAACTAGACATCTATCGATCGATTTTTTGCCTATTTGCCTCGGTGACATTGAAATGGGTGGAATCTCGATAGACAATACCCCTCATGACGACCGAAGCGATCCGGCGACTCGTCGCCCGCCATGCTCCGACCGATGGAACCCACCCCACCCAGATGGAGGGCATCCAGCTCTTCAGGCTCACCCGGCCCGTGGCGTGCCTGCCGGCGGTGTATTCGCCGAGCGTCTGTGTCGTCGTCCAGGGCAGCAAGCGGGCGTACCTCGGAGAGGCCGTTCACGTTTACAGTCCAGGTCACTACCTCTGCGCCACCATGCCGATGCCTGTGCAGGCAGAGGCGCCGGTCGCCTCGCCGGACAAGCCTCTGCTGGGTCTGCTCGTCAGCTTGGAGACGAGATCTTTGGCCGAGACCGTCGTCGAGTTCGAGACCGCCTCCGTCCCTTTGCCTCAACGAAGGTCCGCGGAGGTCGTCCCGGGCTTGGCCGTCGTCCGATGGGACGATGCCTTCAGCTCGGCTCTGCAGCGGATGCTCGAGCTCCTGGAGGACCCTCTCGCGCTTCGAGTGCTCGGCCCGGGTCGGCTGCGAGAGTTCTTCTTCGCGGTACTTCTCGGAGAGGCCGGGCCGTCGATCCGCAGGACCTTTGGGACCTCCCATGGCCTGTCCCGCGTCATGAGTTATCTGCGCGAGAATCTCGACCGGTCCCTGTCGGTCAATGAGCTGGCCCAACGAGCTGGAATGAGCCGGGCGGTTTTCGACCGCCGCTTTCGAGAGGCGACCACCTTCTCGCCACTCCAGTTCATCAAGAAACTACGACTGAACGAGGCGGCGATGCAGATCGCTCAAGGGGCCAACATCGGTGAGGCAGCTGGCAGTGTGGGGTACAGCAGCTTCTCCCAGTTCAGCCGTGAGTTTCGCCACCACTACGGGGAAGCTCCTCGAGCTTGGGGAAGGCTGGCCCGGACGAGCACCACCGACACCCAGCTCTCGGCTCTGTAGGCGCTCAACAGGCCATCGCTACGCTAGAGGATCGCGGAAAAGCGGTCACAATGCCGCTTTCGGAGTGAGATCGCCCTGCGGTTGACCCTCTGGGTCCCTTCCCATAGGCTGGCGCCTCGCCGCCTTCTGCGGCCCAGGGAGATTTCTATGTCGAGCGATTTTTCGGACTTTTCCGTCGGCGTCGTGGGTGCCGGCACGATGGGGCACGGCATCGCCCAGGTGGCGGCCGCCAGCGGCTTCGCCGTGACCCTCGTCGATGTGATTCCGGAGGCCCTCGAGCGCGGCGTTGGTGCGATCGAGAAGAGCCTCGGGAAGCTGGTGGCGAAGGAGCGCCTGACGGAGGCCGATCGCGAGGCCACCCTCGGGCGCTTGCAGACCGCCGCGAGCCTCGACGCCCTCGCCGATGCCGACCTGGTGGTGGAAGCCATCGTCGAGCGTTTCGAGGTCAAGAAGCAGGTCTTTGCCGAGCTCGACGGCCTGTGCTCGCCGCGCACCATCCTGTCCTCCAACACCAGCTCGATCTCGATCACCAAGCTGGCGGCCTGCACCTCGCGGCCGGAGAAGGTCATCGGCATGCACTTCATGAACCCGGTGCCGCTGATGAAGCTGGTCGAGGTGATCCGCGGTCTGTCGACGGACCAGGCGACCTACGACACCGTCGAGGCGGCCTCACGGCAGATGGGCAAGATCCCGGTCGAGGTGCACGACGCTCCGGGGTTCGTCTCCAATCGGGTGCTGATGCCGATGATCAACGAGGCCATCTTCTCGCTCTGGGAAGGGGTCGGCACCGCCGAGGCGATCGATCAGGTCATGAAGCTCGGCATGAACCATCCAATGGGTCCCCTCGCCCTCGCCGACCTCATTGGCCTCGACGTCTGTCTCGACATTCTGCGCGTGCTGCAGGATGGCTTCGGCGATCCCAAGTACCGTCCCTGTCCTCTGCTGGTGAAGATGGTCGATGCCGGCCATCTCGGCCGCAAGAGCGGTCGCGGCTTCTACGACTACGGATAATCCTTGGCCGGTGAGCTGCGGGGCTCCGTCTACTGCCAGGCGTGCGGTGCCTCCAACGCCGACGAACAGGAGTTCTGCGAGCGCTGCCACCAGAAGCTGCTGGTGCTGTCGGGTCCGGCGTCGCAGGAAGACTCGCTTTTCGAGGAGGACGCCGAGGAGAGCTTCTCCTTCGACGAGCATCTTCTGGAGCGCATTTCGATTCTCGAAGAGGCGGTGCGCCGCACCGCCGATTCGGTGCGCCAGCTCTACGGCGTCATGCACAAGCAGGAGCGCGGTCTGCTGGTCCAGCAGACCGGTCTGTCGGCGCTGCGCGAGCTGCTCGAGCGCAAGGGCACCCTGGCTCCGGACGAGTGGACGGACCTGTGGGAGTCGAAGATGGACTTCCAGCTCCTCGCTCTCGAGAAGAAGGAGCGCTTTCAGGCCGTCCGGGAGCGCATTGCGGCGCTCTACCGCGGCGACCGCCGGGCCGAGTTCACGGCCTACCTGGACGAGGTCGAGGACGCGCTGACGGTTTCCGACCTGGCGCGGGCGACGGAGCTCCTCGAGGCAGCCCATCGCCTCGATGGTCGCAACTCCGAGCTCGCCTTCTTCCTCGGCGAGACCTCCTTCAACGAGGGCGATTCGTCGCGCGCGCTGATCTACTTCGGGCGGGTGCTCGAGGTCGAGCCGGATCACTACGAAGGTCTGGTGTACAGCGGGGTCATCCTGCACGAGATGGGCGATCACGCCCGCGCCGAGGAGCTGTTGCGTCGAGCGGTGGCTCTCTACTCGGAGGCTTTTCTGCCCAATTTCAGCCTCGGGGCGGTGATCGCGGCGCAGGGCAACCTGGCGCGGGCGGTGGTCTTCCTCGAGCGCGCCGTCGAGATCGAGAGCGTGCCCCAGGCCCACTACCTTCACGGTAGCTGCCTCTACGAGATGGGCAAGCTGACGCCAGCGATCCGCCAGCTTCAGGAGGCGGTGCGGCTCGACCCTTCCTTCGAAGAAGCCCACCACCTGCTCGGCCTGGCGTACCTCGATCGGCGCTGGAATCGCAAGGCTCTGGCGGCTTTTCGCGAGGCTCAGCGGCTCAATCCGAATCGCCTGCGCTACCAGGATCTGGTGCGCTACCTGTCGGGACCGGCCGGAGCGCCCTTGCCGCGAGTCGAGGGCCGAGCCGCCGAGTGGATGGCGCGCGGCGAGGAGCTGCTCGACGCCGACCGGCCGACCAAGGCCCTGTCCTGCTATCGCGAGGCCCTCGAGCTCGAGCCCGACAACCCGACGCTGCTGATGTCCTACGCCCTGCTGTGCCTGCAGCTCGACCGGGACCGCGAGACCGAGTCGGTGACCCGCAAGCTGCTCGCCCTCGAGACCGACGAGATGCTCAATGCCACCGCCTGCGCTGCCCTGATCGGTGCGCTGCGCAGCCAGGGTCGCCTGCGCGAGGGCCATCGGCTGGGCCAGAAACTCCTCGAGGACAGCGCCAGCCGCTTCACCAAGACCATCGCCTACTACGAGATGGCCTACAACCTGGCCGAGATGGAAGCGGAGCTCGACCAGGCCCTCGACTACGCTCGCCGTTCCCTCGATCTGGCGCCCGATGAGCTGCAGCAGTTTCCTCTCGCCGCCCTCGGTTGGGTGCACTACAAGCGTGGCGACTTCGTTCGCGCGGTGGATTTTCTGGCGCGTTCCGGTGAGCTCGGGCCCTCGGCGACGACCTTCACCCATCTCGGGATGGCCCTGCTCGCCTCCGGTCAGGAGGAGAAGGCGCGCACCGCCTTGGCGCGGGCCCGTCAGCTCGACGGCCGTGGCGATGGCCTGGAACAGAAGATGATGGACTGCATGCGGGACTCGACTCGGCTGCTCGAGCGAGTTCGTCGCCGAGAGAAGAAGTAGGTCAGGAGAAAAAGACCATGCGTTGGAGTCGCTATTACCTGTACACCACTCGCGAAGTTCCCGCCGATGCGGAAGTCGTCAGCCATCGGCTGATGATGCGGGCCGGCATGATCAAGAAGGTCGCCGCCGGCATTTACACCAACCTGCCTTTCGGATGGCGCAGCTTCTCGAAGCTGATGACCATCGTGCGTCGCGAGCTCGACGCCTGCGGCGCTGTCGAGCTCTCTATGCCGGCGGTGCAGCCGGCGGAGCTGTGGCGCGAGTCCGGCCGCTGGCAGCGCTACGGCAAGGAGCTGCTGCGCATGAATGACCGCCACGGTCGCGAGTTCTGCTTCGGGCCGACCCACGAAGAGGTGATCACCGACACGGTTCGGCGCGATGTGCGCAGCTACCGCCAGCTGCCCCTCAGCCTCTACCAGATCCAGACCAAGTTTCGCGATGAGATCCGACCGCGCTTCGGCCTGATGCGGGGCCGCGAGTTTCTGATGAAGGACGCCTATTCGTTCCACGCCTCCGCCGACAGCCTGGACGAGACCTATCAGCAACTGCGCGACGGATACTCGCGCATCTTCGAGGCCTGTGGTCTCGACTACACCGTTGTCGAGGCCGACACCGGTGCCATCGGTGGCTCCGACTCGCACGAGTTCATGGTGGTGGCCGACACCGGCGAGAGCGAAGTGGTGCGCTGCCCTGACTGCGGATACGGCGCCAACGTCGAGAAGGCCGAGACCCTCCCTCTGGAGGCACCGTCGGCGGTCGAGGGCGACCTCGAGGTCGTCGAGACGCCGGGCAAGAAGACCGTCGACGAGGTCACCGAGTTTCTCGGTGTCGACACCAGCCGCCTGGTCAAGACTCTGATCTACGAATCGGACAAGGGTTTCTGCGCCGTCGCCATTCGAGGCGACCGCGAGGTCAACGAGGTCAAGCTCGGCAATTTCCTCGATGCTCAGTTCCTGGTGCTGGCCAGTGATGAAAAGGTCGCCGCGGCGATCGGGGCGCCGGTGGGTTTCGCCGGCCCCGTCGG
>JBCCHV010000026.1 GCA_039028635.1 Acidobacteriota bacterium | reverse complement strand
CGAGCAGCCGTCTGCTAACCAGCAGGCGGCTCCCGAGCCCGAGGGGCGAGGCGGCGGCAAAGCCGCCGAGGTCGGGGGTGAAGGCGCACGACATGTGCGTGCGCCTGAGGGGGGCGCCTTTAGCCCCCCTGAAACAAACAGCAGGCGCTGAATAAGTCGCCACGCGACTTTTCAGCAGCCTGCTACGACACGTGGGCCGCGACCGGCTCCTCGGCGACGGCGTGCAGGGCCGCCTCGTCCTCCTCGACGATGCGACCATCGAACAGGTGCACCGTGCGGGTGGCATAGCGCGCATAGCGCGGATCGTGGGTCACCATGCAGATGGTGGCGCCATCGTCGTGGAGCTCCGACAGCAGCTGCATCACCGCTTCGCTGTTCTTCGAGTCGAGGTTTCCGGTGGGCTCGTCGGCGAGCAGGATCGACGGCTTGCCGGCGACCGCCCGGGCGACCGCGACGCGCTGCTGCTGACCGCCCGAGAGCTGGCTCGGAAAGTGCTTCATGCGGTGCGCCATCTCGACCCGCTCGAGGGCTTCCTGGACCCGCTGGCGGCGCTCCGAGGAAGGCATGCCGCGGTAGGTCAAGGGCAGCTCGACGTTCTCGTAGACGGTGAGATCGCCAATCAGGTTGAACGCCTGGAAGATGAAGCCGATCTCGCGGTTGCGAATGCGGGCCCGCTCCGAGAAGGAGAGGTTGGCGACTTCCTGGCTGTTGAGGCGGTAGCGCCCCTCGGTGGGCGTGTCGAGCAGGCCGAGGATCGACAGCAGGGTCGACTTGCCGCAGCCGGAGGGGCCGGCGATGGAGAGGTACTCGCCAGCTTCGATGGCGAGGTGGATGCCGGCGAGGGCGTGGGTTTCGACCTCGTCGGTGTAGAAGACCTTGGTGATGTCGGTCAGCTGAATCAGGCTGTCTTGGTTCGAGCTCATGATGTTCTCCTCGTATTTCGAATGGCGGCCGGGCCGCCGATCAGCGCAGGCGAATGCGGTCGCTGCCTTCCCAGGCGGAGGGGTCCGAGAGGATCACTCGGTCCCCTTCCTGCAGCCCGGAGACGACTTCGACGGTGTTGACCGAAGTGCGTCCGATCTGGACGTTCACCGGTATCGCCTCGCGGCCGTCTTCCACCAACTTGAAGAGCTGGATGGTGGCGTCGCGCTGACCGCGAGCCGGGCGGCCGACGAAGAGCACGTCGTCGAGGCGTTCGATCTCGATGGTGCCGTCGACGGAGAGGTCCGGGCGGGCTCCGGCCGGCAGCTCTTCCGTGAACGAGACGTCGACCAGCACGTAGCCGTCCTGCACCGCGGGATCGATGCGGGTGACCTCGCCCTGGGCGATGCCGTTGCGGGTGTCGACTTCGGCTTGCTGGCCGACGCCGAGGTCCTTGGCCTGGGTTTCGGGGATGCGCAGCTCGGCCTTCAAGGTGTCCGGCTGAGCGACCCGCGCCAGCAGGTCACCGGGGGCGACTCGCTGGCCGACCTCGAGGGGCAGCTCCTGGAGCACGCCGTCGAGACCGGCTTTGACCTTGAGGGCATCGAGCTGCTTGCGGCGCAGCTCGAAGAGGGAGCGCAACTGGTCGACCCGGGCGCGCTCCGAGGCGAGCTGAGCGGAGTTCGACTCGGCGGTCTTCTCGAGGCGCTGCTGCTCGATCTCGTGGCGCCGCTCGAGCTGCCGCTCGTCGAGGCGGGACTTCTTGAGATTGATCTCCGGAATCAGGCCTTCGCGAGAGAGCTCTTCGTCGGCCTCCGCCTGCAGCTTGGCGGCGGCGAGGTCCGACTCGACGCCGAAGGCAGCGGCTTCTTGGTCGAGTAGCTGGCTCGACAGCCGAACCTCGAGATCGGTGTACTCGGCTTCCGCCTCCCGCAGTCGCAGCTCGGCGTCGAGGGCCTCTTGCTCGAGCTCGGGATTCGTCAGCTCGAGCAGCACCGTGTCGTTCTCGACGGCCGAGCCGGGGCGGATCAGGATGCGGTCGACACTGCCCTCGCGCAGGGCCGGAATCCAGCGGATGTTCTCCGGCACCAGGGTGCCGGGGCCTCGTACCTGACGGACGAAAGTGCCGCGTTGGACGGTGTCGTCCCACACCGAGTCCTTGTCGACGACCCGCGCCGCGGGCTCGAGATTGGCGACGGCGGCGCTCACCGCCACCAGCACCAGGACGCCGGCCACCAGCAGGGCGACACGGCGGATTTTCTTCTTGCGCAGTACCGAGGGGTCTCTTGGCTTATCCATAGGTTTGGTTCTCCCGCTACCGAAGAAGAGCAGCTTCCGTGCCACCGGCGAGCCCGCCTGAAACCGCGGTGAAAGGCGCCTCGAAGGCTGACTCGGCGTCCGAAATCGAGAGGGCCCGTCCCAGAATCGGACACGTGGTGGATCGGATATAGATCTTATTCGGAATATTTATCTTAACGGATTTCATGGCAAATGAAACCGCTCAGCGGTTTCCCCGGCAGTCTGCTAGCCTGCGGTCGGCGAAGAGGAGGCTCCCGATGTCCGTCGAACAACACCGTCAGCAAGCGGCTTCCGAACTGGGTTTTTCCGGAATCACCGTCAGCTCGAGCCGCACCGCGGCCGACGACCGCGGTGGCGAATTGCTGCGTCGACTGATCACCGAGTCGGGGCACCGCTGGTGCGGTGGCGAGATCGTCGGCGACGAGGTGGCTGCGATCCGCGCCGCCGTCAGCCGCTGCCTGGCGGCTTCGGAGGTCGATGTCGTGGTCCTCACCGGCGGCACCGGCTTTTCGCCCGCCGATCTGACGGTGGAGGCGGTGACGCCCCTCTTCGAGCGCCCGGTCGAGGGCTTTGGAGAAATCTTTCGCGCCCTCTCCTTCGAACAGGTGGGTGCGGCCGCCATGTTGAGCCGCAGCACCGCCGGCTTGGTGCAGGGCAAGGCGATCTTCGCCCTGCCCGGTTCCCCGAAGGCGGTGGCCCTCGCCCTCGAGCGCCTCATCCTGCCGGAGTCGGCCCACCTTTTGGCGCAGGCTCGACGTGTAAGATAGGCCCTTCGTGCAGTCCCCCGGACCCAGGGAAACAAGGAGCTTTTTTTCGATGAGTCAGATCAGCGAGGCACCGGTGACGGAGAGCCGGATCGAAGCTATCAAGCACCATGTGCGCGGCATCCTCACGGAACTCGGCCTCGACCTGGCGGACCCCAATCTGCAGGAGACCGATCGGCGGGTCGCCAAAATGTACCTTGAGATGTTCCAGGGCCTGTCGGCCGGCGCCGAGCCGAAAGTGACCACCTTTCCCAATGAAGAGGGCTACAGCCAGTTGGTGATGGAGAAGAACATTCCCTTCTACTCCATGTGTGCACACCATCTGGTGCCGTTCTACGGCCATGCCCACATCGCCTATATTCCCGGGGATCGCATCATCGGGCTGTCGAAGTTCTCCCGCATCCTGGAGTTCTACGCCAAGCGCCCTCAGCTTCAGGAGCGGCTCACCGAGCAGGTGGTCGATTACCTCGGCGAGAAGCTCTCGCCGCGGGGCGCCATGGTGGTGATCGAAGCGCGCCACCTCTGTGTCGAGATGCGAGGGGTCAAGAAGGCAGGGGCGGTGACCACCACTTCGGCTCTGCGCGGTAGCTTCCACGACCGGCCGGTGCGGGAGGAGTTTCTTGATCTCCTGCGGCGCTAGGGCGATGCGCTGCAGTCCCGTCCTGGTGGCTTCGCTCCTCATGATCGGGGTGCTGCAGGGCTGCGCCACCGGCTCCACCGGGGCCGAAGGTGATCGCCTGGTCAACCCCACCCTCGGCCCCGACTACTCGCAATGGCTGATCGGTCCGATCGCGCGCATGGCGACGGCGGCGGAGCTCGATGCTTTCGCCGCCCTGCGCAGCGACACCGAGGCCGCGGCCTTCGTCGAGGAGTTCTGGAAACAGCGCGATCCCAAGCCGTTGCGGCCCGACAATCCGCTGCGTGAGACCTTCGCCGAGCGTGCCGATGAGGCCGATAGCCGCTACTCGGAGGCCGGAGTGCGAGGTCGCCGCACGGCGCGGGGCACGATCTACATTCTCTTCGGCGAGCCGGACGACACCGACTATGAGATCCCGATCGACCATCGCGATCCGCCGGTGGAGGTTTGGACCTACGAGGGGCAGCGCGAGGCCGGCCTCGACAACAGCCGGCCGGCGGAGCTCTATCGCTTCATCAAGCGCGGCGAGGTGACCGAGTTCTACATCCCTCGCACTCGCCTCGATGAGCGGCGCGGATCCGGTATCGAAATCGATCGCTACTGAGCGGGTCGGCATGGCCGACCCGTGCCGGGTCCGGCCTGCCGTCAATGGCTTGCGTCGTGGGGTCGAGGTTGTGACCTCCGGCGCCAGGGAGGAGGGTGGAGCATGAGCGAGAGGCGCGCGGTTTTCGCCGGCAGCGGAATTGCCGTTCCGGATCGGGTCATCGACAACCATGCCCTGTCCCAGGTGGTCGAGACCAGCGACGAGTGGATTCGCGAGCGCAGCGGCATCGTCGAGCGCCGCTACGCGGAGCAGGGGGTCGGATCGTCGGACCTCGGCGCCGCCGCCTGTCGCGCCGCCCTCGAAGATTCCGGCATCGACGCGGCCGAAGTCGACTATCTGGTGTGTGCCACCATGACTCCGGACCACTACTTTCCGGGTTCCGGCACCCTGATCCAGCAGAAGCTCGGATTGGCGCCGATACCAGCTCTCGACATCCGGCAGCAGTGTGCTGGCTTCGCCTATGGCATGCAGGTGGTCGATGCTCTGATCCGTTCCGGCCTGGCGCAGACGGTGCTGTTGGTGGGAACCGACGTGCACACCGCCCTCATGCCCTTTTCGGAGCACACCTGGGACCTTCTCGAAGGGCGCTCCGACGAGCCCCTCGATGACGCCGAGCGCCTCAAGAACTCGACCCATCGCCACCTGCTGGTGCTGTTCGGGGATGCCGCCGGAGCGATGGTCTTTCGTGCCGAAGAGAACAGCGACCGGGGCATTCTGGGCTCCGCCCTCTTTGGCGACGGCAACCACAAGGACATCCTCTATGTGCCCGGCGTCGGTTCCGCCGAGCGTCCTTTCGTGACTCCCGAGTCGATCATTGCCGAGCGCTCGATGCCGGTGATGGACGGTCGCAAGGTCTTTCGCTTGGCGGTGACCAGCATGCCGCGGGCGACCCGCGACCTGCTGGCACGCTTCGACGCCACGGCGGCGGATCTCGATCTCTTGGTCATGCACCAGGCCAATCTGCGCATCAACGAGGCGGCTCAAAAGGCCCTCGGCTTGCCCGACGAACGGGTCCACAACAATATTCAACGCTACGGCAACACCACCTCGGCGACACTGCCGCTGTGTTTCCACGAAGCGCGTCAGCTGGGCAAGGTTCCGGAAGGAGGCCTGGTCGGCTTTGCCGCCCTCGGCGCCGGTCTCCACTGGGGAGCCGTGCTGCTGCGTCTCTAGCGGGCGGTGGTCCGAGGGCCGGTGCGACTCAGCGCACCGGCGCGGCTGTCGATTCGCCCCGTCGCCGGGTCGGGGCGAGACGAGAGTGGCCTTCGCGCCCTCGGCGGTCGGTGCCGGATGCCTTCGGATTACCGATTCCGATCTTCTCCTCGAGGTCCGGCAGGATCTCTCGGTGCGAGCGGTCGAAATGGTCCCATCCTGCCCAAATGGGCGTTCCATTTGCTCATTGAACCGCTACAATGAATAGTTCGAGACATCGCAGCCCGAGAATCGAGCGAGCTCGGTAGCCAAAATCGGCGCCTTTCTCGCTGAACAGGTTGGGGAGTTCGGAGGATGAGCGTAGCCCAGCGTCGTCGCTACTATCCAGCCGTCGGTCCGCGCCTGAAGAAATTACTCTTCGTGGTGTTCGGTCTGTTTGCCCTGATTGTCGTCAATTCCTTCTATCTGCTCAGCGTTCGCGGTCTCGAGGCGTTCACCGGCGCGACCTACCAGAACTGGTTCTACATCGCCATGTTCCTGGGCCATCTGGTGCTGGGAGCCTTGATCGTGGTGCCGGTGGTGATTTTCGGCATCGCCCACATTCGCAACGCCCGCAATCGCCCCAACCGCCGCGCCGTCAAGGTGGGCTACGCCCTCTTCGCCACCGCTCTCTTCCTGCTCATCAGCGGCATCGTCCTCACCCGCCTCGAAGGGGTGATCGTGGTCAAGGATCCGGCGGTTCGGTCGGTGGCCTACTGGATCCACGTGCTGAGCCCGCTGGTGGCGATCTGGCTGTTCATCCTGCATCGCCTGGCCGGCAAGCGGATCCGCTGGAAGGTCGGTCTGCGTTGGGCGGCGGTGGCCGGTGTCTTCGCGGCCCTCATGCTGATCTTCCAGGCGCAGGATCCGCGGCGCTGGAACGTCGAAGGACCGGAGTCGGCGGAGGAGTATTTCTTTCCCTCCCTGGCTCGCACCAGCACCGGCGATTTCATTCCCGAGCGAGTGTTGGCCAACGATTCCTATTGCCAGGAGTGTCACAGCGACGTTCACCAGCGCTGGGCGTCGAGCGTGCATCGCTTCAGCTCGTTCAACAACGTTCCCTATCGCTTCTCGGTGCAGGAGACGCGCCAGGTCAATCCGCGCGGGGCACGCTTCTGCGCCGGCTGCCACGATCCGGTGGTGTTTTTCAGCGGCAAGTTCGACGATCCCAACCTCGACGTCATCGAGGACCCGGCGGGGCAGGCCGGCATCACCTGCACCGCATGCCATGCCATCACCCATCTCAACAGCCGCCGCGGCAACGCCGACTACACCATCGAAGAGCCGATGCACTATCCCTTCGCCTTCAGCGACAACCGCACCCTGGCCTGGGTCAACCGTCAGCTCGTCAAGGCCAAGCCGGAGCTGCACAAGAAGACTTTCCTCAAGCCCTTCCACCAGACCCCCGAGTTCTGCGGCTCCTGTCACAAGGTGCATTTGCCGGAAGAGCTCAACGGCTATAAGTGGCTGCGCGGCCAGAACCACTACGACTCCTTCTGGCTCTCCGGCGTCTCGGGGCACGGCATCACCAGCTTCTACTATCCTCCGGAGGCCCAAACCAACTGCAACGGTTGCCACATGCAGACCCTGGCTTCGAACGACTTCGGGACCCGCGTGCTCGACGACAGTGGCGAGCTGAAGGTCCACGATCACCTCTTCCCGTCGGCCAATACGGGGATTCCTCATCTCGAGGGGATGGAAGACTGGGTGATCCAGGCGCATCGCGACTTCAACGAGGGAGTGATGCGGGTCGATCTCTTCGGGGTGCGCGAAGGGGGCACCGTCGAAGGCGCCCTGACGGCTCCGCTGCGGCCCCAGGTTCCGACCCTCGAGCCGGGCAAGCGCTATCTCTTGGAGGTGGTGGTGCGCACCGTCAAGATGGGCCACCACTTCACCCAGGGGACCACCGACTCGAACCAGATCTGGCTAGCGGTTGATGCCCAGAGCGGCAATCGCCAGGTCGGGCGCAGTGGCGCGATGGCGTCCGACGGCGTGGTCGATCCGTGGTCCCATTTCTTCAACACCTACATGCTCGATCGCGAAGGCAATCGCATCGATCGCCGCAACGCCCAAGACATCTTCGTTCCCCTCTACAGTCACCAGATCCCGCCCGGCGCGGCGGACGTGGTGCACTATGCCTTCGAAGTCCCGCGCGACCTCGATGGGCCCCTCGAGATCGAGGTCGAGCTGCTCTACCGCAAGTTCGACACCCGCTACATGCGCTACGTCTACGGTGAGGACTACGTCAACGACCTCCCGATTCTCGAGCTCGCCCGCGACCGTCTGGTGTTCCCCGTCGCCGGGGCCGGCGGTGAAGCGGCGAACCCGGCCAGCCCGATCGTCGAGTGGCAGCGCTGGAACGACTACGGCATCGGATTGCTGCGCAAGGGCGGCAAGTCGAGCGGTGAGCTGCGCCAGGCGGAGGAAGCCTTCGAGCAGGTGGAGGCCCTCGGTCGGCCCGATGGGCCGCTCAATCTGGCGCGGGTCTACCTCGCCCAGGGCACCGTGCGCGACCGCGCCATCGAGGCCTTGACCCGAGCCGCGACCTTCGATCCCCCGGCGCCGCCCTGGTCGGTGGCCTGGTTCACCGGCCTGGTCAACAAGCAGAACGGCTATCTCGACGAGGCCATCGATGCCTTCCGGGGGTTGGTCGAGGCGGATAGCCAGGAGATGCGTCAGCGCGGCTTCGACTTCAGCCAGGACTATCGTCTCCTCAACGAGCTCGGCCAGACGCTGGTGGAGCGCTCGCGGCAGGAGCGCGGAGAGCGTCGTAAAGCGACTCGCGAGGCTTTCCTGGCGGAGGCCATCGAGCTCTTCGAGCGCGCCCTGGTGCTCGATCCCGAGAACGTCAACGCCCACTACAATCTCCACCTGGTGTTGCGTCAGCTCGGCCGCGAGGAGGAGGCGGCGCCGCACTTCGAGGCGTACCAGAAGTACCGCCCCGACGACAATGCTCGGGATCGTGCCATCGCCATCGCCCGCTCGCGCGACGCGGCGGCGGACCATGCCGCCGAGGCGATCGTCATCTACGACCTGCAACGAACCTCGGCGTTGGCCGAGGAGGAGGAGGTTCCCGCTTCGTGAACCCCGACCTACAGCGCACCTTCGACCGCTTGGTGGCCCTGAGGGATCGCCTGGAGAGGGAGCGCAGTGAGGACCCCACGCGTCCGGTCATCGTCCAGCTCGAGAAAGCCTTCGGGGAGCGGCGCCAAGGCCTGGCGTCGGATCTCGGCATCGCCCCCGAGGAGCTCGATGATTACCTGGAGCGGGGTCGTTTCGACGAAGAGCTGGTGCCGGCCGACGACGCCATCATCGGCCGTGCCTTCCGCTACTCGCTGCTCGCCTTCGGAGCCATCGCCCTGGTGGTGTTGCTGGTCCTCTTCGTGCTGCGCCGCCCGGGTGAGGAAGCGGCGGAGCAGGCCATCGAGACGGCGGCGCCGGTGCAGATCGACGAGGCGCCCCTGGCGGAGGCGCCGGAAGTGTCCTTTCGTGATGTCACGGCGGTGGCGGGCATCACTCACGAGCATTTCAACGGTGCCTACGGCGACAAGCTGCTGCCGGAGACGATGGGTGGCGGTGGAGCCTTCGTCGACCTCGACGGCGATGGCGACTCGGATCTGATCTTCGTCAATGGAACCGATTGGCCGCACCGCCGGCGGCCGCGGGTGAGCGGCGTCATCGCATACCGCAACGAAGGCGACGGCGAGTTCTCCGACGCCACCACCGCCCTCGGTCTCGACGACCCGTTCTACGGCCAGGGCGTGGCGGTGGGGGATTTCGACAACGACGGTCGTCGCGATCTCTTCTTCACCGCCGTCGGCGGCAATCGCCTCTATCGCAATCTCGGTGGCCGTTTCGAAGAGGTCACCTCGAGCGCCGGTGTCGGCGGTGATGACGACGTCTGGAGCACCTGCGCCGCCTTCATCGACATCGACAACGACGGCGATCTCGACCTCTATGTGGGCAACTATGTGCTGTGGTCGAAGGAGATCGATTTCGAGGTCGACTACCGACTCACCGGTCTCGGCCGGGCCTACGGTCCCCCGGCCAACTACCAGGGCACCTATGCCTACCTCTACCGCAATCGCGGCGACGGCACCTTCGAAGACGTTTCGGCCACCGCCGGGGTGCAGGTCGACAACCCGGTGACCGGGGCGCCGTCGGCGAAGACCCTGGGGGTTTCGCCGGTGGACGTCGATCGCGATGGCTTCATCGACCTGCTGATCGCCAACGACACCGTCGGCAACTTCTACTTTCGCAACCGCGGCGACGGCACCTTCAGCGAAGAGGGAGGTGCCGCCGGGGTGGCCTACGACCGGGTGGGGAGCGCCACCGGTGCCATGGGGGTCGATGCCGGCTTTTACCGCAACGACGACGACCTCGGCTTCGCGATCGGCAACTTCGCCAACGAGATGACCTCCCTGTACGTTTCCCAGGGTGACCCCGGACTGTTTGCCGACGAGGCCATCGGCGAAGGTATCGGAGCCGTCAGTCGCACCGCTCTGACCTTCGGGCTCTTTCTCTTCGATTACGATCTCGACGGCCGCCTCGATCTGCTGCAGACCAACGGCCATCTCGAGGAGGAGATCAACTCCGTCGACCCCAGCCAGACCTATCGCCAGGCAGCCCAGCTTTTCTGGAACGCCGGACCGGATCAGCGCCAGACCTTCCTGCCGGTGCCCGCCGAGGCCCTCGGTGAGCTCGCCCGGCCGATCGTCGGTCGCGGCTCCGCCTATGGCGATCTCGAAGGCGACGGCGATCTCGACGTGGTGCTCTTCCAGGTCGGCGGCGCTCCCCTGCTGGTGCGCAACGATCAGCAGCTCGGACACCACTTTCTGCGCCTGTCATTGGTCGGAGATCCGGCGGCCGGCGTCAATCGCGACGCCATCGGAGCCTGGGTCGAGCTGACCGCCGGTGGCGTGCTGCAGCGCCGTCAGGTGATGCCGACCAAGAGCTACTTGTCGCAGTCGGAGCTCACCCTGACCTTCGGCCTCGGCGACGCCGAGCGGGTGGACTCGCTGACCGTGCTGTGGCCCGGTGGTGAGCGCCAGGAGTTGGGAGCGATCGAGGCCGTTGATCGCCTGCTGGTCGTCAACCAGAATTCCGCCGCCGACTGAACCGTCCGGCCTGGCGCCGGAATCCACCTGCCGGCAGGACCCCCACGGCCGATGCCGCTACGGGAGTTTCATAGACTAGGGTTTTCGTGACCAAGGGGGTGGAATCATGCTCAAGCATCTTCCGGCACCGGAAAACCCGGTTCGAGTCTTTATCTTCCTCGCGCTCTTCGTGGCCTTCGGGTCGACATCCGTCTGGGCGGTCGGAGGCGCCATCCAGACGATCAGCAGCGGCGGCAAGGAAAATACCTTCACGGCGGTTATCGAAGAGCGCACCATGATGCCTGACATGGTCCTCGACAACGCCGCTCGCATGCGCCTCTGCAGTGATGGAGCGCCGCTCGACGCCATGGACTGCGCGGCCTACGACGGCGGTCTCGATCACGTCGCCGCCGGCACCGGCCTGCGCAACACCGGCTACGGCACGATCCGTCTGCGGGGGTTTCCGCCGGCTGGCAAACCGGTCCTGGCGCGGTTGGTCTGGGGGCGTATCCTCGGTACCGGCGACGACCCGATGGCGGGCAAGAACCGGCTGGCGCTGCTCGACGGCGTCGAGCTCGAAGGTCGGCTCCTCGGCACCACCAACTCGCCCTGTTGGGACGAGGCCAAAAACTTCGCCGCCTACTTTGCGCCGGTCCCTCTGCAGCTCCTGTCGCCGTCGGTGAATGGCGACTATCGGATCGACCTCTTCGGATCTCTGTCCACCGATGGTGGTGACCTTTTCGATACTGGTCGTCTACCTCCCCTCGACGAAGGGGCCAGCCTGGTGGTGGTGTTCAGCGACCCCAGCCTGCCGCGGGAGTCGCTGGTCTACTTTCACTTCGGTCCGGAGCTGCTGATCGGTGATCTGGTTCTCGATCAGCCCCTCGAGCCGAAGCTTCCGACCACCGTCGAGCGCTTCCGCCAGACTCGCATCGGGGCCGACGGGCAGCGCGCCGTGCCGAGCGAGTCGGTATTGCCCTATCGCACCCTTTTCGGGACCCGCCAGGAGCTGGCGGTCCTGCGCGGTCCCGACTCCAAGATCGATCCCACGACCGACTGGAACGGCGACGACGCCAATCCTCTCAACGGCATGTGGGACACCCACAGCAACTCCTGGAACAGCCGTGACACGCCGTCGCTGGTCGGTGCCGAGTCCTACCGCATGAGGTATAAGGCGGTGGAGCCGGAGATCCCGCCGCTGCCGCCGGAAGAGCGTCAGACAGCGGTGCCGGAGCCGGTGCCGGTTTCCGTTTGGCTGGACTGCGTCGCCGTCATCGGCCACCTGTTGACGGCGTATTAGGCTCTGCAGGGCGCCTGGATCGGGACGGATCTAGGACGTGTTTTCGAGACTCGCGAGGCGGGCCGCGAGACGGCCCTCGACGCCCTTGATCTGGTCTCCGAGCTCGCGGACCCGGCCGCTGAACGCTTCGAGCTTTTCCTGTTTGATCTGGCGAACTTCCGGTTTGGCGGCTTGATCCCGCTCTTCTCGCAGGCGTCCGATGATCAGCTCGAACCACTCGCGCTGCTGACAGAGAACCTGGAGCTGTGCCGAGTAACCCTGCACGAGCGTGGCTTCCTCTTGGCGCCGGAGCTGGTGGACGAGCGCCTTCGCCTGGTCGCGCTGGGCGTCGGCGGAATCGCGCAGCTCACGGCCTTGAAACAGCACCGCGACCAAGGCCAGGCCGACGGCGAGGGACGAGAACAGGGTCTCGACGATGACCAGCGAGTCTCCGAGCTCGCCGGTCGAGGTCGGAAGCTTGAGATTTCCGAGGGTCGATCCGCCGCCGAGGTGGCCGAGGAAGACCAGCAGGGACAGGATCCAGAGACCGATCAGGACGACGAGAATCAGGCTGATCAACGAGCGCACGGGTTTCCTCCGAGGACCGAACCATCCGAGACTACAGTTTTTGCGATGAGTTTATATCGCGAAAACTATATCGCACGGACGGCCTCGCCGCGCCAGCCGGAGGCGAAGTCCTCGGCGATGACGGCGAAGGCGATGCTATTCGCCGCCGGCGCGATCTCGAAGCTCCAGCTCGCCACGTCCTCGATCTCGACCCAGCGGTGGCCGAGGACGTCGAGCTGTCCGTCGCGGGTCTCGTGGGCGAGGGACAGGCGGAGGCGTTGGCTGCCGGCGGGGGGCTCACCTTGGAAGCGCAGGGTGAGGCTGCCGTCGCCGGTCGGGGTGAGGGTGAGACCACCGCGGCGGCCGCCGCCGGACAGCAGGTCTCGCAGCCAGCCTTCGGCGACCCGCGGGGGCGTTCCCCAGCGCGACCAGCGGACGCTCTCGACCTTGGTCGTGCTTTCGACCTCGATGGCATGCAGGCGACCGTCTGGGAAACCGGACACCTGGTAGGTGAGGCGGACCCGCCGTCCGAGGCTGTCGAGGGCCGCTTCGAGGGCTCCGGGGGCGCGCACCAGCCGGCCCAGGGTGGTTGTGGCGAGCTCCTCGAGGGCCGGTAGCGGATCGATCAGGCGAGCCGCCAGCTCCGGAAAGCGACCTGCCAGGCTGGGATCCTTGCGCACCGCCTGACGAAAGGCGCGTTGTGCCTCTTCGACTTTGCCGGCCCTCTGCAGCACCTCGCCGAGGGCGACCTCCGCGGCTGCTTCTTCGGTCGCCAGCTTGGGCTGGCCATAGAAGTGGTAGACCGCCTGTCGGTAGGCATCGGCGGCGTCCTCCCACAGGCCCTGGCCGCGGCGGGCGTCGCCGAGCTCGACGAAGGCTCGCGCCTTGGCTGGATTCCAGTTGCGATCGATGCGCACCTCGATGGAGCGCAACGGCCCCCAGCGGCGCTCCGGCGGCTCCGGCTCGGGCCGGACCAGCGGTGCGACGATCCAGCCATAGGCGGCGAGGGTGCGGGCGAAGACCTCCTGCCGGTCGCTCCAGTCGAGGTCGGTCATCGCCTGCCAGTGAAGGCGGTAGAAGCTCGCCGGCTCGAGATCGAAGCCATCGCTGACCAGCAAGACGGCGCGCCGACCGCTGCTTCCGTGCCGGCTCAAGAGGGCGCTGAGCAGGAGATCCTGGCGCTCGCGAACCAGCCGTCCTTCCTCGGCGGCCACCGCCGGCGCGAGGGAGGGGTCGGCCTTCCCGGCGGCGAGGGCGGCGAGGAACTCGCCGCGCAGATCGGCCACCAGGTGGCGCGTCGGCGGTTCCAGAGTGAGGGCGGCCAGGGTGCGCCGCAACAGATCCGGGTCGCGGGTGGTCGTGCCGGTGAGGTCGGCGGTGGCGTCGGCGACCACCACTTCGACCGGGCCGAGGGCGGTGAGGGATTCGGCCTGGGCGCTCAGCAGGTCGGCCGCCCAGGCGACGCCGCCGGCGGCCGTCAGCTGGCGATCGAAGTAGAGCACCAGGGACCACGGCTCGTCGCCGTCCACGGCCACCACCGGCAGCGCCTGTCCGTCCCGGAGGACGGTGAAGCCATCGCTCGAGTCCGGCGATCGGCCCTTGGGGAGCTCGACCACCAGGTCCACCGCCGTCACCTGTGCCCGATCGTCGAAGGTGTCCGACGACAGGGCGCGGTAGCCTAGGGAGATCAGCAGGATCAGTACCAGCGGCCAGCGCGGCGGAGGGGGAGTCGAGTGTGCCATGGCCTCTCAAAGGAGCAAGAGCGGTGCCAGGAGGCCTGTCCCCCGGGGGAGTCGCCGGTCCGTGAGAATCTCGTGATCGGATTTAAACGAATTCGGGAAGTCCACGAGGGTCGGTTCGCCGTAGGATCAGGAGCGTTGACTGATCTGACGTGACAACCATCTTTCCTGAGCTGGAGTGCGATGAACCTTCCTTCCCGTCCAACCGAGAGCTTCCCCTATTCCGTCGAGCAGGTCGTGGGCGAAGGGTCCATGGGCATCGTGTACCGAGCCACCGAGCCGCTGCTCGAGCGACCGCTGGCGATCAAGGTGCTCAAGCCCGGCCTGCTCGACGACCAGCCGGCCGAGGTGGTGCGGGAGTACCGCCTGCGGTTCTTGCAGGAGGCGCGGGCGGCGGCCGCCCTCGCCCATCCGGGAGCCACCACCATCTACCGCACCGGCGAGGTCGAGGGCACGCCCTTCATCGCCATGGAGTGGCTGGCCGGCAAGACCCTGGAGCAGTTGGTAGAGGACGACGGGGCGATGGCGCCGGAGCAGGTGCTGCGCCTCGGCCGCGAGCTCCTCTCGACCCTCGACGCGGCCCATCGGGCGGGAATCGTGCACCGCGACATCAAGCCCGCCAACCTGGTCATGCTCGACGACGGGCGCCTCAAGGTGACCGATTTCGGCATCGCCCGGATCCAGGGACTGGGACTGGTGCAGACCCAGGCGGGCAACGTTTTCGCGACGCCGCGCTTCGCTTCCCCGGAGCAGCTCCGCGGCGTCGAGGTCGATGGCCGATCGGATCTCTTCTCCGTCGGCATCGTCCTCTACTACCTGCTCACCGGGAGCTTTCCGTTCGTCGGCAAAGACCTTCTCGAGGTGTCGATGGCGATCTTCCACCAGGCTCCGGCGCCGTTGTCGACGCACCAGTCGGATCTGCCGCGGGGCCTGGAAGAGATCGTCGCCCGGGCCTTGGCCAAGAACGTCGACGAGCGCTTCCAGTCGGCGGCCGAGATGACCGCCGCCCTCCGCGGGCTCGAGGCGGAGATCTCGGGAACCGCCGTCATGACGACCTCGGGGGCGGTGTCCTCGAGCCAGCTGACCGCTTTGGCGGACGGCGTCGTCACCGGGGTGCCGGAGGATCCGGCCGGCCTGATCGGTGCCGCCGTGCGCTCCTGGCCGGAGCGCTCGCTGGCCCTGCAGCAGCCGTCGGAGCTGCTCGATCGCTTGCTCGAAGTGCCCCTCCACGCGCCTCCCTTCGCGGGTGCCGTGCGAGTCGGCAAGGCCTGCCTGCTGGTTGCCGACGGTCTCATCCTGGGGGCCGTGAACGAGCAGCGCGGCATCGCCGGCGACGTGGTGGTGGAAAGCCTGGCGGAGCGTGCCGAGGCGATCCTCCACACTGCGCCGGGCGGCGCCGGGCAGGTGCGGGTCTTGGCCTCCCTGCTGTTTCCCCCGCGGACCCTGCACGAAGGCCTCGATTCGTCCTTCGTCAATCTTTCGGCCTTGGGCGACAAGTTGGCCCGCGAGTCCTTCGACGGCATCCTGCGCCTCGAGGGCGAGCCGGGCCTCGGTTGGGTCTTGATGTCCGCGGGACGCGCCACCCTTCGCCTGTTCACCAGCGGCTGGCAGGGGCTGCCGGTGGAGCGCCCGTGGCGCGAGCTGGTGTCGGCCCTGCCGGTGCGGGTGCGAGTCGACGCGGCGCGGGTCGAGCCCGCCTACCGGTCCTACCAACGCGGTCTGCGGGATTTCGGCCTGCGGCGCCAGGACGACGGGAGCCTCTTGCCGGAGGCGACGCCGCCGCGGGACCTGCCGGTCGAGCAGGACCCGGCCTATCGGGCCTTGCGCTGGGCCCTCGGCGAGGCGCCCGCGTTCTTCCGTGAGCGCGAGCGCGCCGAGCGCTGGAAGTACCTGATCGATTGGTTCGCCGAGGTTCGCTCGGCGCGGCTCCACCACGATCTGCCGCGCCTCGGCAGCGAGGCCTCGGACACCTTCGATGCCGTCACCTTCGACGCCTCCGGCAAGGTTCTGCATCTGATCAACCGGGTGACGACGGTGACGCCACGAGAGCTCGACGCCTTTCGCGACGAGGTGGTGCGAGCCAAGACGGCGCGCACCAAAGGCGGTGACATCGGCGGCGCGATGCTGGTTGGACGACACATCACCGAGGCCGCCCTCGACGCCTACCGGCGGGCCTCGAACCCGGCCCGCTCGGGCAAGTTTCTGGCGGTGACCGAGAGCTTCACCGGCTACGAAGGATTCGTGCGGACCGGCCCGCGCCGGGGCTTCCACCTGTTGCTGGTGGAGGAGCGGGAAGACGGCACCCTGAGACCTCTGCTGCCCTGACGGTCGGAATCTGAACGGCGGCCGCGACCGTTCCTCGGCGCTCAGCGCAGCCGCGCTCGCACCTCGGCGGCGAGGAGCTCGGCGGCGAGGTGGTGGCCGGCGACGTTCCAGTGGGTGTCGTTGAGGTAGAGGCAGCGCGGGTCGTCGCGAAAGGCCGACAGGAGGTCGACGTAGGGTAGCTGGCGTGCCTCGAGAGCGGGCCGCAGAAGGGCCTGCGGGAGATCGAGGTCGGTGCCCTCTCGGGCGCGCTCCGGAAGTGCCGTCGTGAGTCGCGGGTTGATCTGATTCTCGTCCGGGATCAAGACCAGCAGGACCTGCGCTCCGCCCCGACGGGCGCTCTCGGCGAGGGCCGTGAGGTGGTCGAGGTTTGCCGTCATCAGGGCCCGGCGCTCGGCGTCCGGCGGCCGCTGGTTGCGGCGCAGTCGGCGGCGCTGGATCTTGAGCAGCTGAGGTGAGAAGTCACCGCAGTCGCGGCGCTCGATATGGCGGTTCGCCGGCGCTGAGCGGGTGAGGGCGAGGCGCCCCAGGTGGAGATGCTCGGTCAGCAGCACCTTGGCTCCGCTCCAGCGGCTGGCGGCGGCGTCGCGCGAGATGCGTCGGCCGAGAATCGCCGTCGGCAGCTTGGCGAAGCTCTGCCGTGGATCGTAGGTGTCGTTGCCGACGAAGAACCCCACCAGCACCAGGTCCGGAGCGAAGGCTCCTCCGCGGTGCTCGAAGAACTGTCGGTACTGGTAGGGACCCCAACCCCCGACGCCGGCGTTGACCACCTCGAGGTCCGGCGCTGCCAGCCGCCGTTCGAGTAGCTGCGGGTAGGCATCGGCCTGCTCGACACCGGCTCCGACGGTGAAGGAGTCGCCGATCACCAGCACCCGGCGGACGCCGTCCGCCTTTTCCACCGTGACCTCGTCGTCGCGCATGCCGAGGCCGTTGGCGATGGCGGCGATCGAGCCCTGGTAGCGGCCGATGCCGTGGGGCTTGAGGCGGAAGCCGGTGTGCGGGTCGGCCTCGAAGTACATGCTGCGCTCGATCGAGTAGGGCACCGGCGCGAACAGCCGCAGGGCACCCTCGGCGGTCAACAGGGCGACGACGGTGGCGGCACAGAACAAGGTCCATTGGGGGAGGCGAGCCATCGGCAGGCGGCAGTCTATCGCCGGCGACCGCAGGCGACGGCCGCATCCGATAGGATCCACGGCGCCATGCGAATCGTCACCTGGAACGTCAACTCCCTCAACGCTCGTCGCGACTACGTCTCGCTCTACCTCGACGCCGAATCACCGGATGTGCTCTGCCTGCAGGAGCTCAAGATGGAGGCCGACAAGGTGCCCGTCGAGATCTTCGAGGAACGCGGCTATGAGCTCGCCATCCACGGCCAAAAGAGCTGGAACGGTGTCCTGATCGCCGCCAAGGAACCGATCAGCCGAGTCGAGAAGGGGTTGCCCGAAAGCGACCAAGGGCAGGCGCGCATGATCGTCGGAGAAGTGGCCGGCATCCGCTTCGTCAACCTCTATTGCCCCCAAGGACAGTCCGTCGAGTCGGAGCAGTTTCCCTACAAGTTGAGCTTCTACGACGGTCTGTGCGACTGGCTCGAGTCGAGCTGCGATCCGGCGCAACCGCTGGTGGTGCTCGGCGATCTCAACGTGGCCCCCGAGGCCCGCGACGTCTGGTCGGAGGAGAAACTGGCCGGGATCCCGTCCTACCATCCGGAAGAGCACCAGCGCTGGGCTCGCCTGACGGGATTCGGCCTGCAGGACGCCGTGGTCGACCACGTCGCGCCCGGTACCTTCTCCTTCTGGGATTATCGCGGCGGTGCGTTTCGCTTCAATCAGGGCATGCGCATCGACCACATCCTGGTCACCCCTCCGCTCCTCGGGCGGGTTCGGTCGGCGGCCATCGAGCGTCCCTGGCGGAAGAAGAAGGAGGGCCTCACGGCCTCCGATCACGCTCCCGTGACGGTGACTCTGGACTGAACCTCTCGCCCTCCACCAGCGGGTGAATGGCCTTGTCCTCGTCGGCCGCCGGCGGCGTCGGCCGAGTCAGGAGAGGTCGGGCGTGGCGGTAATCGGACTCGAAGCGACTCACCCGCGTCCCCAGGGTCGCGCCATCGATGCGTCGGTTGGGATCTTCCTCGTCGGCCTCCTGGGTGGACTCGTCGGCCCGGCGGCTGGCTTCGATCAGGGCCGACGTGATCGGGTCCGAGAAGCCGACCTCGCTGGCCTGCGGGGCGGGGTTCCAAGGCGCGCTGGGGTCGGATTCGTCGCTCGGCAGCTGGAGGCCGGAGATGGTGGCGGGGTCGACTTCGGAGGCGGCGAGCTTTTCCGGATCGATCGCCGGAGCGTCGGTCGTGAACAGCGCTTCGATCTCGGCGTCCGGCGATTCCAGGTTCTCGAGATCGCGGCGTACCGTCGACTCGAGCAGCAATCCCTGCCACGGGATCGCCTGTTGGCGGTCGAAGGGCAGCTCGCCCTCGCGCAGGACGCGAAATGAGCCCTGCCGAACCTCCAGCAGGTCGAGGAAGGCCTCGGAGCCGCGCAGCGATCCGGAGCTGCAGCCGGCCAAGCGGCCGGCATCGAACCACAGCTGTCCCCGCGGCTCGTCGTCCACGGTCACCTCGACTCGAACGCGATGACCGCTGTAGCCCAACAGTTGCACCAAGTCTTCGAGGGGAATGACCTCGAGATCGCCTTGGAGTGAGCTCTCACCTGGGGATTCGTTCGGTGAAATTTTCATTGTGTATAAATAATAGTTAGATTAAATTTCAAATTCAACTGGGCTTCCCGGCAGAAGTTCGAGAATGGCGCGTAAACCCTTCCGCTGCTGGGGTCATTCACTGGGCATGAAGGGTAGTGTTCCAGGAGAGCGAGATAGGGTCAGTCCTATGGAGTTGACCTGCCGGCGGGTGAGCCAGGCGCTGGATGACTGGTCCGATCTGCGCGACGACCAGCGGCAGTTGCTGGTCGAGCATGGCGAAGGTTGTAGCGCTTGCCGCCCTCGGATCGAGTCGACGGTCGCCCTCTTCGACCGTCTCGAGGCGGCCCGTGAGCAATATCGGGGGCTGCGCTACGGCGCTGCCCTACGGCGGCCGGAAGCGCCGCGGGCGCTCTCCTTCGGACGTTCCTGGATGCCGCTGGCGGCGATGCTCGTGCTGGTCGCGTTGCTCGCCGTGCCCTGGCTGCGGCAGGACTCACCGCCGCGCCGCGCCGAGGCGGTCGCGCCCGGGGTCGGAGTGACCCCCGGCACGGCCCTGGCGCCCGTGCGGCGCCAGCTGAGCACCGGCCGGCTGCGGCGCCCGGTCAAGCCCAGCGGACTGCGGCTGCGGCCGCCGCGCCGACCGGGGGCTCCGGCGCCGTCCGCGGCGGTGCCTGCGGAAGCCAAGCCGGCGAAGCCCGACGCGGCGCCTTCGGCGCCCGCGGAGCCCTCGTGAAGGCCCTGGCCTTGAGTCCTGCCGCCTGCAGTGTCGCGGCGCCCGACGACTGGGATCTGCTGGTCTCCGGCGGCGAGCCCTTCGCCGGTCTGGAGGTGCTCTTCGAGCGCCACAAGGACTTCGTCTTTCGCCTCGCTTGTGGTGTTCTCGGGGATCGCGATCTGGCCGACGATGCCACCCAGGAGGTTTTCCTGCGCATGGCTCGCGGTCGCCGCCGCTGGCGCCCGCGGGCACAGTTCCGGACCTGGCTCTACAAGCTCACCGTCAACACCTGCCGCGAGCTCGAACGCCGCCGCCGGCGCCAGCGGCGCGAAACGCCGGTCGCCGCCATTGCGGCGGTGCCCTCGCCGCTCACCGACCTGGTGCTCGATCAGGCCTTTCGGGAGCTGCCGCTACGCCAACGGGAGGCGGTCATCCTGCGCTTTCTCGAGGGCTTGAGCACGCGCGAGACGGCCCGCGTCATGGGTTGCCGGGAAGGGACCGTCAAAAGTCACCTCCATCGTGCCTTGGAAACTCTCCGTCGAGGGCTCCAGGCACCCATCGAAAGCTCCGCCGGCGTGTCGTCGGCGTCATCCCAAGAAGGAGTCGTGCGATGAAGAAAGCAATCGCGCTAGTCGTTGCTTTGCTGGCCTTCGGCCTCGTTCCGCAGGGAGCGAAGGCCCAGAACCCTGCCGAGGTGCAGACCATGCAGGAGTTCGTGACCCTGATGGAGGGCTACCTCGGGGTGGCCCACGAGTGGGTCTCCCTGATGTCGGAGCGGGAGCGAACGGTCTACATGGCGATCGAGGGCGTCACCGAGATCTACGAGGCCCGGGAGCAGCGGCGCAAGGCGGTGGCCTACCTCGAAGGCCTGCTCGAGGGGGAGAGTAACCGCACCATCCGCAACATCGTTCGCTTCAAGCTCCGCGACCTCTACAATGAGCTCGGCGAGCCGGACCGCGCCCTCGCTCAGCTCGAGCAGGTGATCGCCGACAACGGCAGCTGACTCCCCCTCCTTTCGCCGCCCCCATGTGGTCACGCCGCGTCGCCCATCGCCGGCGGCGCGGTCGGCACCTCGAGCTTCACCACTGCTAAGCTCCGAGCGGTGTCGAAGCGAGATCTGGCCGCCTGGGGGATCACCATGGCTTTGCTGTGGCTGGTGCCGGGCGCGGCCGGAGAGCTGCTGCCGGTCACTGCCTACTCGGCCAGCCAGGGTTTGGGCCACGACCACGTGCGGTGCGCCGTTCGCGATCCTCACGGTTTGCTGTGGTTTTGTACCGCCGTGGGTTTGGCGCGCTTCGATGGTGCCGAGCTCACGGCCTTCGGCGAGCGCGACGGCCTGCCCAGCGGGCGTGTCCATGCCCTGGTGACACCCCCCGGAGACGGCTACTACCTGGCGACCGATGACGGTCTCTATCGTCTCGATCTCGGGCGCTCGGAGACCGCCGGCCAGCTCTTCGAGGCGGTTGCCTACGGAGGCGGCTGCCAGGGCACGATTCATGTCCTGACCGAATTCCAAGGCGAGCTCTGGGCCGGCTGCGACGGCGGCCTTTTCCGGCTGGTGGACGAGACCAGTGGACGCCCCGCCTTTCAGCCGGTCGCCGAAGACCTTCTCGCCGGCCCGGTGCGCGCCCTGATTTCGGCGCGGGACGGCTTGTGGGTGGGCGGAAACGGCTGGATCGCCCTTCTCGCGGACCAAGCTGAGCTTCGCCGATGGCCCTTGCCGGTGTCTTGGGGCGCCGTTCGCTCGCTCCTGGCAGCGGCCGATGGCCGCCTCTGGGTCGGCCTCGAACGCGGTCTGGCGATCCTCCCCAGCTCGGCCGCTGCGACGGTCGAGGCCGTCGCGGTTGCGGTCCAGGAAGCGGACAAGACCGTGCGCTCCCTGTTCGAGGATCGCCAGGGCACGATCTGGGTGGGAGCCGTGGGCGGCTTGGTCGCCATCGAGGCGGCCGGGGAGCGCCTGTTCACCGTCGCTTCCGGATTGCCCGACGAAACCGTCAATGCGATGGTCGAGGACGCCCTCGGCAACCTTTGGCTGGGCACCGACGTCGGCGGCGTGGCCCGGCTGCTGCCGGATGGCCTGGTCTCCTACGGGGTGGCCGACGGCATGGCCCACCCGTCGGTGAGCTCCTTGACCCTCGATCGTCACCGCCGGCTGCACGTCGGCGCCGATGCGCGCGGCGCGGTGAGCCGCCTCGAGGGCGATCGCTTCACGGGGGTGATTCCCAACTTTCCACCGGCGTTGGCGCGGCTGGTGCGCTTCGGTCGCGTGCGGTCGCTGCAGGATCGCCGCGGTGCCTGGTGGTTCGCCACCGCCCATGGCTTGGTGCGGTTCCCGCCGACGGATCGGTTGGAGGCTCTGGGAAGCTCTCGCCCGCGTCTCTTTGGCATCGAGGACGGTCTGCCTTCCGAGGATGTCTATTTCGTACACCAGGATGGCGCCGGCGACCTTTGGCTGGCCACTGCCGGAGGGCTGGCGCGGTATCGGCCGGGCGCGGGCGACGAAGCTGCAGCGATCGAGGCCCTCGGACCGGCCGAGGGCTTGCCGAGCCCTGGCGAGCCGACGGCCCTCGCCAACGGTCCTCGCGGCCTCCTGTGGATCGGCTGGAGCGACGGCAGCCTGTGGCGCGCTCTGCCCCTCGCGGGTGGATCTGGAGCGACCGCCGGCGATCGGCCGAGCTTCGAACCGGTGCCGCTGGAAGCCACGGCGCCGGTCTGGGACCTCTTCTTCGATGCTGCCGGTCGCCTCTGGATCGCGACCTTCGGTGATGGCGTCTACCGACTCGACGCGCCGCAGAGCGCTGCGCCTCCGAGCCCACGCCGCTACGGCCTGGAGGAAGGCCTGTCGAGTACCTCGGCCCGCGTCTTGACCGCCGATCGCTGGGGGCGGATCTATGTCGGTGGGCTGCAGGGCGTCGATCGCCTCGATCCAGCCGGCGGAGCGGTGCGCCACCTCACCACCGCCGAGGGGCTCGCCGGGCTCGAAGTGACCGCCGCCCAGGCCGATGCCGAGGGCAACCTCTGGTTCGGCACCTGGTCGGGACTGTCGCGCCTGGTCCCGAGACTCGACGCCGCGGTTCCGCCACCCCAGGTACGCCTCGCCGGCCTGCGGGTGGACGGCCGCGCCCTGGCGGTTTCGCCGCTCGGGGAGGTCGATCGCGAGGCCGTCGTGCTACCGCCGGGGCCGCATCGCCTCGAGCTTTCGTTCTTCGGCGTCGGCTTCCCGCCGGGGGCCGCGGAGCGCTATCGCTATCGCCTCGGCGACGATCCCTGGAGCGAGCCCCTCGAGCGACGCCACCTCACCCTCGCCGACGTTGGTGGCGGGCGTCACCGGCTGCAGGTGCGGGCCGATCTCGACGGTAGCTCGGAAAAGAGCCCGTTGGGAGGTCTCGCAACGGTCGTGTTCGAGGTGGCTCAGCCCCTCTGGAAGCGGGGCTGGTTCCAGCTCCTCGCGGTGCTCTCGGTGTTGGCCTTGGGGTGGCTCCTGCATCGCGCCCGGCTGCGTCGGGCTCTTGCGTTGGAGCGGGTCCGCACCCGCATCGCCGCCGACCTGCACGACGATTTAGGGGCCAGTCTGGCGCGCATCTCGATGCTGGCGGAAGCGGCGCGCATGCCGGCTCGCGAGGGTGACGGAACATTGGCCGAGATCGCTGCCGGCGCTCGCCAGTTGATCGCCCGGGCGCGTGAGATCGTCTGGTCTCTGGAACCTCGTTACGACGACCTCGCGAGCTTGTCGGTGCGGGTTCGGGAGGTCGCCGGTGAGCTCCTCGAACCGGCGGGAATCCGCTGGAGCCTGCAGGCGCCGGAGGCACCCCAGGCGCGCAAGATCCGGCTGCGGCCGGAACACCGACAACACCTGCTCCTGGTGTTCAAGGAGGCGCTCCACAACGCGGTTCGCCATGCCGGCACGGAGCGCGTCGAGATGGTCCTGGCGATTCGCGGTCGCCGGCTCCTGGGGAGCATTCGGGACCATGGAAGGGGCCTGCCGGCGGGTGTTTCGAGGGCCTCCGGCGGCGCTGGCGCGGACCTCGGCTCCGAGATCCCGGGGAATGGGCTGCGCAACATGCGCCGGCGATTGGCCCGCCTGGGCGGTCGGCTCGAGCTGCGCCATCCACCGCAGGGCGGGCTGGAGGTCGTCTTCAGCTTGCTGCTGAATCGCTCACCATGGTCATTCGTTCGCAGGGCCGGCCGCGGTGAAGGCCTGCGGGGAGCATGAAGATGCGATGGCGTTGCGTCGACCGATCCGATAGATCTGTCAGAGCATGAACGACGACTGCATTCGGGTTGCCCTGGTGGACGACGATCGCCTGCTGCGCGATAGCCTGCGGCGTCTGATCGACGGGGCGCCGGGATTCCGCTGCGGTGGCGACTACGGCACCGTCGGTGCCGCCGCCGAGGGTCTGGCGGCGCGCCCGGCCGATGTGGTGCTGCTCGATGTCGACCTGCCGGCGACCCCGGGTCCTGAAGGCGTGGCGGTCCTCCGCGCTCTCGAGCCCTGCCCCGAGATCGTGATGTACACCGTTTACGCCGATGACGAGCGGGTCTTCACCTCGCTGTGCAACGGGGCCTGCGGCTATTTGCTCAAGGACACTCCGCCGCACCGTTTGCTCGAAGCCCTGCGCGAGGCGCGGGACGGTGGTGCCCCGATGACCTCGCGCATCGCCCGCCGCGTGGTCGAGCTGTTTCGTCGAGTGGCGCCGCCGGCGCCCGCCCACCACGATCTGACGCCGCAAGAGCTCCGCTTGCTCGATCACTTCGCCGAGGGTTACAGCTACCAGGCCAGCGCAGAGCGCCTCGGGATCAGCATCAACACGGTCCGGAGCCACGTCCGCAGCGTCTACGAGAAGCTGCACGTCCACTCGCGGTCGCAGGCGCTCCATCAGGCGCGCAAGCGAGGAATCCTGAGGTAGCCCGGTCTAGGCCGACAGTTCAACTCTTTTGGCGGGATGGCGTAAAGATTCACATCTTTATGCGATGGGCAGCAGGGCCCGGCGCTTCTAGCCTGGAGCCATGCGAACGCTCGTCTTCACCTTCGGGCTCTCTCTTCTCGCTCTCGGTTCCGGCGCTCAGGCTGCCGCCGTGACCTGGGCCGATGGCGCCGGTACCTGCGCCGGCAACTCCCCGTGCTTCACCACCCTCGCCGCGGCGGTGGCGAATTCCGGACCGGCTCCGGCGCAGGTCTTCGTCTTTCCCGGAACCTATGCCGAGAGTGTCGATCTCGGCACCATGGGATCCGCCCTTCCCGGAGGAGTCGCGGGGAATCTCTCGATCATCTCCGTGGATCTTTCGGGGCAGCCCGCTCCGGGAGCCGTGGTCGATCCTGGAGCCTCCGGCGGTCCGGGTACCGGGGCGGCCCTTTTCGCGACCGGCTTTCCCGGGACCCTGCTGATCGATGGTCTCGAGGTGCGCTCACCGGACGACTCGGGGGTCTCGCTGACCGGTGGCGATCAGGGGGTGCGCCTGATGCGCTTGGTGGCGAGCAACTGCGTTGCCGGCAACGGCATCGTGGTGGCCAATCAGGCCGGGGTTTTGGAGGTCGATGACTCGCAGGCGGTGCTCAATTTCAACTCCGGCTTCTTCCTGGGCAGCGAAACCGGAACCGTCGAGGTGAACGGCTCCTCGGCCGAAAGAAATCAAGGGCCGGGTTTCACGATCGTCGCGAACGATGTCGTGATCGATGGATCGCGGGCCGACTTCAACGGTCAGGAAGGCTGGTTGGTGACGCCCTTTTCGGACGGCGGTGCTCTGACCTTGAACGGGGTTTCGGCCCAGGGCAACGCCGAGGACGGGTTCTTCGTCCTGGCCTTGATCACTCAGGGAATCTTCTCGACGGGAACGGCCACAGGGCTCGATTTCCGCGGCAATGGCACCGCCGGCGCTCGGATCTTCGCCGAGACTCTGGTCGCTTCCCAACTGGTCGCCGAGGACAACGGCGATAGTGGACTCTTCGTCGGTGGTCGAACCGTGCAGGTGAGCCAGGTTGAGGCGCATCGCAACGGGGATGGTGGATTGGTGGCGCTGGCGGAGCTCGAGGTTCGCCTCGACACGGTGTCGGCTCACGACAATACCGGAGCAGGCGTCGCTGCAGGCTTCCCGGGAGGTTCGAACCCGGGCGGATCAGTCTTCGTCAATGCGGTATCCGCCGATGGCAACACGGAGCAGGGAGTCCTCGCGGCAGCGGCGACGGTGTTCGCTTCCCAGGTGACGGCAGTCGGTAATCAGACCAGCAGTGGAGCCATTGTTTTGGGCGGCGAGCTGGTCGAGGGTGAATTTCTCACCGCCCAAGGAAATCAGGGAGTCGGCCTGTTCCTGATGGGGGATGACTTGGCGCTGCGCGACAGTTTGTCGACGGGCAACGTCACCGGCGTCGCTGCCGTCGCTTTGCGAGCCGTGATCGAGCGCACCAACGCGTCGCTGAACGGTCCTGGTTCGGGAAACCTGGTCGACGGAGTCGGATTCGGCGTGTCGAGTCGCCGTTTCGAGGTGCAGGACAGCACCAGTGAGCTCAACGAGGTTGGCTGGCTCTTCTTCAACCTCGGGGCACCGCTGGCGTCTGCCCTCGAGGCGCCGGTGACATCGCCGGAGAGCGATCTCGGCGCCTTCGATGACGCCATGGCGACGATCCTCGCCAGGCTCCAGGCGTCGGACGGTGCCGTCTTGGCGGGACCTCGGACCATCCTGACCTCCCGAACCCTGAGCAACTCCGTCGCTTCGATGGTGGTCGCTCTGCCCGGCAACGATCGGCTGCGGGTGAGCTGTTCCGACTTCGTGAGCAACGGGCCATCCGGCCTCGAGCTGCAGACCGATCTGGTGGTCGACGCGCGCTACAACTATTGGGGCGACGCCAACGGTCCGACCCATCCAGGGAATCCAGCGGGCAGCGGTGACCTGGTGCTCGATGGCCCTGCCGGGGGGATGGGGCTGGCTTCTTGGGATCCCTTCCTGGGCGTTCCGGCAGCGGCAGAAGACTGTCCTGCCGTGGTGCAGCCTTTGGAAGTGCCGGTCCTGCCGCGCGGTGGCCTGCTACTCCTGGCGGTACTCCTGGCCTCGGCGGCGGTCGTCGTGATGCGTCGGTAGGCGCGCCCCGGCAGACTCCGGGTGCGGGCCCGATCGCTACCCGGTCACTCGGTTGAGCCAGTCGCCGAAGCCCGGCGCCATGCGCCGGGTCCAGGCGAAGAAGCGCATCATCCAGGGCATCACCACCTGGCGTTTGTTGCCTTCGATGGCGCGCACCGTGGCGCGGGCGACCTCGTCGACCTCGAGATGGCGCACGAAGATCCGGGCCAGCCGCGGCAGGTCCTGGCTGGGGTCGAGGTCGGCCTTGGCGATGAACGGGGTTTCGACGATTCCCGGGCAGATCCAGCTCACCCCGACGCCACGTTCCAGGACCTCGAGTCGAAGGGTGGCCAGGTAGGCGTTCGAGGCCGCCTTCGAGGCGCAGTAGGCCGAGCCCATGCGGTGCGGGATGAGTCCCGCCGACGAGGTCAGACCGACGACGTGGGAAGGGGTGGCGGCGAGGAGATGGGGCAGGGCATGGCGAATCGTCCGGGTCAGGCCGACATAGTTGATGCCGATGGTGGTGTCGACGTGCTCGGCGGGCTGCTCGGCGACCGCAGCGTAGCGTCCCAGGCCAGCGTTGGCGACCACCAGGCGGAGGCCGCCGAAGGCCTCCACGAGGCGGGCGATGGCCTGCTCGACCTGCTCTTCGGAGCGTACGTCGGCGGCGACCGCCAGGCCTTCGCCGCCAACCTCCGCGAGCTCCGCGGCGAGCTCCTGTAGGGCGTCTTCGGAGCGCGCCAACAGTCCGACGCGAGCGCCACGACGGGCCAGCTCGAGGGCGATGGCGCGACCGATACCCGACGAGGCGCCGGTGACGAGACAAGGGGTTCCGGATTCGATCTTCAAAGTCAGCTCCCTTCGTGAACCATCCCGCCGGCGACGCCTTCCGGAGCCTCGAGGGGCAGGGCGTCGACGCCGAAGCTGCGGGCGGCGGAGATCAGCCGCGGATCGGCGGTGGTCAAGGTCCGCTCCTCGAGGGCGGCGGTTGCCAGGTGGATGCTCGCCGACGGCGGCAGGGCATCGAAGCCGCGCCCGGCCCACTCGCGGGCGAGGCGGAAATGGTGCCGCCCGAGGGCGACGCGCTGGAAGAAGTCGTCCTCGAGGTGTCCGAGGAAAACGGCCTGGATGCGACGCAGGTCGTCGACGGCGAGCTCGGCCCGTTCGACCTTGGTCGAGAGCGCTGAAAAGAGCTCGATCTCGGCGAGCTCGGAGATTGCCGGCAGGGGATAGGCCTGCAGAATGCCCTCCGCCGAGGCGCTCAGCGTTTCCGGCGTGTAGTAGGCCGCCAGCACGGTGCTGTCGATGTAGAGCTTCACGGGTAGTGGGGGCCTCCCCGCCGCTCGCCGATCTGCTGGCTGAGGGGGGCTCCCATCACCTTCAGGCCGGCTCGGAACTCGGCCAGGGAAGGGAGCTGCTTGCTCTCCCGGTGGGGCGGCAGCAGGCGAGCCACCGGACGGCCATGGCGCAGGAGCTCGATCTCCTCGCCCTCGGCGACGCGGTCGATCAGGGCGCGGAAGCTCTGGCGGGCTTCTTTGACGTTGATGCGATGTTGGTGGCTCATATGTGTACTTTTCAAGTGTACGTTTCGAGCTCGGCCTTGTCAACGGCGATCGGTCGGGTGTGGGCCGTGCCGCTCTACTTGCTGCGCAGGTTGGCGAGCAGAAGACGCTCTTCGATGCCTTCGAACAGCTCCTTGGTGCGGGCGCGCCATTCGCTGGGGGTGAAGCGATCCGGAGGGGCGCTGACCTGCACCAGGCCCTTGCCTCCGAAGTTGTAGACCTTGATGCGCAGATCGCCGCGCAGCAGGGCCCAGCGCTCTGTGACCTCGACCCGCGGGTCGAAGGGTCGCCGGGCGAGCTGGAGGGTGTCGATCACCGCCGTCAACAGGCGCCGATCGGCGCTGTCATAGGGCGTTTCGAAGGTGTTCGAGTCGTTGTAGTACTCGGCCGGAATGCGGTACCGGTCGACGCTCAGGAGCTGCTGATAACGCGCATCCGAGACCAGGCTCTCGAAGTTGCCGTCGCTGCGGGCGCGCAGGCGAGCCACTTCGTCGAGGCCGATGGCCTGGCGGAGGTGCTCGAGGGCGAGGGCGGCGTAGCCGGCGAGGGCGTAGTTGGTGGCCACCAGGTAGGGAGCATCGGCGTTGGTGGGATTCGCTTCGAGGTAGGCCGCAAAGCGTTCCGATGCCGGCTTGAGGCGTCCCGAGAGCAGCTCGACGGCGCCGATGTTGAGGTGGTTGTCGAGGGCTGTTGGATCGAGCTTCTCAGCGCGGACGAAGGCCTCGAGGGCGGCGTCGTAGCGCTGCTCGGCGACATCGAGGGCGGCGCGGTTGAGCCATGCCCGGCGCAGCTTGGGATCGGCCTCGAGGGCGCGCTGCAGGTCCTGGCGGCCACCCTGTCGGTCGCCGAGCATCAGGCGTGCCGTGCTGCGCAGCAAGAGCGCCTGGGCGTTGTCCGGCGAGCGCGCCAGGATGGCTTCGACGGCGTCGAGGGCCTCTTCCGGCAGCTCGGCCTCGAGTTTCTCCTGGACCGCCGCCAGACCGGTTGCCTCATCGGCCGAGAGGCACGGAGCCGAGGTGGCGAGGAAGAGGACGGCGACGAGGCAGCGGAGCGGTTTCATGACAGTTCGACAATGTAAAGGAACGGCGGGCGTTTGCCAAGGTTTCAGCGGGGGCGTTTACAATCCGGCTCATGACTGCCGACCTGCCTACGCCGCTCGAGATCTGCGATGTCCTGCGGCGCCGCGTCATCGGCCAGGAGGGAGCTCTACGGGAGCTCTCCTTGGCCCTCGCCAAGCACCTCGCCGGTCTCTCCACCGGCAATATCCTGATGATCGGCTCTTCGGGCAGCGGCAAGACCACCCTGATGCGCGCTGTCGAAGCCTTCCTGGCGCAGCGCGCGGATCTGGCATCGCGCTCCAACCTGGTGCGTATCCACGCCAACGTCCTGTCCCAGGAGGCTGAGCGCGGGCGGCCCGGCGAGACCATTCTCGGCCGTCTGCTCGATCGTGCGGCGGAAGCCCTCGGCCGCGACGCACCGGTCGGTGATCTGCTCGAGCGGGTGCGCCACGGCATGGTGTTCGTCGACGAGGTCGACAAGATCCGCTCGCGCGTCGGGGATCGGCCGAACGTCGCCGGCATTCGGGCTCAGGAGGCACTGCTCACCCTGATCGAGAACGAATCGGTGCCCTTCGACCTGCCCGCCTGGGCCGGCGGTGGCCGGGTGCGGCTCGACTCGTCGGCCATTCTGTTCGTTTGCGCGGGGGCCTTCGAGGGGCTCTACGACGCGGTCTACGACCGCGTCACCATCGGGGCCGATCGCGGCTCCCTGCGGGCTCGCATGCGCGTCGAGGGCCGCGATGTGGTGGAGGAGACGACCTTTTCCCTGGGTGACTGGCTGCGCAACGAGGATCTCTTCGACTACGGCATGACGCCGCAGTTCCTGTCGCGCTTCGACGCCGTGGTGCTGCTCGAAGACCTCGGCACCGACGAGCTGTTGGAGATCTTTCTCGAAGCGCCGGACTCCGGCTACCACCAGAGCCGCGCCTATTTCGAGAGCCGGGGTATCGACCTCGCGCTGTCACCTTCGGCGGTGCGGCGCATCGCCGGCGAGGCGGCACTGCGGCCGCGTCTGGGCGCTCGCGCCCTGCGCGAGGTCTTCCGCCGGGTGATCCGCCGCTACGAGCTCGACCCCGACTCGGCGGCCGTCGGCGGTGCCCTCTTGATCGACCTGCCGGAAGTCGAAGAGGCCCTCGGGGAATCCTGAAGCCCCTGGAGATGGCCCAGGAGGCGCGAAAAAGACTCGGAGAGGCTATTTCAGCAGCCTCCTAGGGTCTTGAACATCACGTAGGCGTCGACGAAGCCGAGCCGAGGATGGGCGAACGCCCCCGGCAAGGTGCCGACGATGGCGAATCCGAGCTTCTGCCAGAGTCGCACCGCTCCGCCATTGCTCGCCGCCACCATGTTGAACTGCATGGCGCGGAAGCCCTGCCGGATCGCCTCTTCTTGGGAGTGCTGGCACAGGCGCGACGCCACGCCGCGGCCGCGGGCGGCGGTCGAAACGATGTAGCCACAGTTGCAAACGTGGGCACCGGGGCCGAGGTGATTCGGCTGCAGGTAGTAAGTGCCGAGGAGCTCGCCGGTGGCGGAGTCTTCGGCGACGAAGGCCCGGCGCGGTGGGTCGCTCCACAGTCGGCGGGCCGCGTCGCGGTCGAGATCCCGCGGGAAGGCGTAGGTCTCACCGGCGCGAAATACCGGCGCGAGAAACTCCCACAGGGCCGGCCAGTCGGCCGGCCGATAGGGCCGAATCGACTCGCTGACCGAGGGGGACCGGTGTCCCATCTTCAGGCCGGTCTGCGGCCGCTTCTCTGACGGCTGAGGTCGGCCAGCCGGCGGCGGCGTTTGCGGCCAATCCACAGCCGTGGGATGCAGGTCAGTAGCACCAGGCCGGCGAGGGCGGCGGCGGCGGGAGCGAAACGCGCCTCGCCGCCGCTGCCGGCGGCGGCCACCACGGCGGCTCCCACCTGCGTGTAGACGGCGATGGCGGGCAGCAGGCCGACGGCGGTGGCGGCGAGGAAGCGGGTTGCCGGGACGCCAGCGAGGGCGGCCCCGAAATTGACCACCGGGAATGGGATCGGAATGAAGCGGATCTGCACCAGGGTCCAAAAGCTCTGTCGGCGCAGCCGCCGCTCCGCCCGCTGCAGACGACCACGGGCCAGGCGCGAGACGAAGTCGCGCCCCAGGAAGCGCGCCAGCCCATAGCTGGTGGCGGAACCGGCGAAGGCGCCGAGAAAGTTGTAGGCGGTGCCGGGGCCGAGGCCGAAGAGGACACCGCCGGACGCCACCAGCGGGCTGACCGGAACCCCCAGCGGGCATAACAGGGCGTAGGCGCCGATGAACAAGGCCGGCGCGAGAGGATGTTCGCGCAAGCGATCGAGAAGGGTTCCGCTCTCGAGGACGCCGGCCAGCGGTGTCCAGCGGAAGAGAACGAAGCCGCCCAGGGCGAGGGCGATCAGGAGGGCGAAGCGGATACGGGATCCGCGACCCTCAGGCGTCGCCACTCGGCATCTGCAGGAACTCCCGCATGTGGCCCTGCAGAATCTTCTGGGACTTGGGGTCCATGAAGTTGAGGCGCAGCTCGTTGATCACCATCACTTCCATGTTCTGCCATTCACCCCAGCAGTCGGAACAGGCCTTGGCGACGATCTCCTCGCCGACGGCGCCGGGCAGGGGAGAGCGCGTGAGGGCGGGCTTCTCCTGCCCGCAGCGGCTGCATGCAACGGTGGTCACGGGGGACTCCTTTCGAGGGCGGGCTAGTCCGCCTCACCAGGCAGGATGATGCTGCTGCCCTGGCGGTCGACGACCTCCTTGGGCACTCGCACCATCAGCAACAGGTCGCCAGCGCGCGAGCCGCGCAAGCTCTTGACGACAGCGTCCGGCACCGCCAGCTTGACGTAGGCCGGTCGTTTGTCGGTTTGGCGGGCGCTCTCGATCAGCAACTCCGCGAGCGGCGCCGCTTCGACCTGCTGGGGGTACTTTTCGAGGGCGAAGATCAGGGATTCGAGGGAATTCGCCATGGCGCGATTCTAATCCGTCGAAGCTAGGCCGAGGCAGCGGCTGATCCCGGTCAGGCCTGGTGCGCGCCGCGGGCGGCGAGCTCGCGGCGGAAGTAGTCGAGGCTGCGACGCAGTCCTTCGTCGAGAGTGATGCGCGGCTCCCAGTCGAGCTCTCGGCGCGCCTTCCGGATGTCCGGCTGGCGGACTTTGGGGTCGTCCGTCGGCAGGTCTTCGAAGGTCAGGGTGCTCGAGCTGTCGGTGATCTCGATGATCTTCTCGGCGAACTCGCGGATCGTCATCTCCTGCGGATTGCCGATGTTGACGGGCTCGCTGCAGCGACTCATCAGGAGCCGGAAGATGCCCTCGACCAGGTCGTCGACGAAACAGAAGGAACGGGTTTGGCTGCCGTCACCGAAAACCGTCAGCGGCTCGCCGGTGAGCGCCTGCTGCATGAAGGCCGGCACCACGCGGCCGTCGCGCAGCCGCATCCGAGGACCATAGGTGTTGAAGATGCGGACGATGCGCACTTCGAGGCCGTGGACCCGGTGGTAGGCCATCGCCATCGCTTCGGCGAAGCGCTTGGCCTCGTCGTAGACGCCCCGCGGGCCGACCGGATTGACGTTGCCCCAGTAGGTTTCCGGCTGCGGATGGATCAGCGGATCGCCGTAGACCTCGGAGGTCGAGGCGAGCAGGAATCTGGCCGCTTTGGCCTTCGCCAGGCCGAGGCTGTTGTGGGTCCCGAGGGAGCCCACCTTGAGGGTCTGGATGGGCAGCTCGAGGTAGTCGATGGGGCTCGCCGGCGAGGCGAAGTGGAGCACGTAGTCGATGTCCTCGTCGATGAACAGGGGCTTCGAGATGTCGTGCTCGATGAAGCGGAAGTCGTCGCTCTGGCGTGCCCCCTCGAGGTTGGCGAGGCGGCCGGTGAGGAGATTGTCGACGCAGACCACGCGGTGGCCTTCGGCGAGCAGTCGCTCGCAGAGGTGGGAGCCGAGGAAGCCAGCGCCGCCGGTGACCAGGGAAGTGGTCATGCTTCACCGCCTTGGGCCACGGCCGGCGTTGCGGCGGTTTCGGCTGCCTGCTCCGCCGGCCGCGCTTCGGATCGGCCCACGGAAACATAGCGAAAACCGGCGGCGGCCACCCGCGCGGGTTCGTAGATGTTGCGCAGGTCGATGATCGTGGGCTGGCGAACGCGCTGGCGCAGCTCCTCGAGCTCGAGGGCCCGGAACTGGTTCCACTCGGTCAGGATGATCACCGCGTCGGCTCCGTCGGCGGCCTCGTAGGGACCGCTGCAGAAGGTCGCCTGGGGCAGGATCGGTTGCGACGCCTCCATCGCCTCCGGATCGAACACTCGCAGGGTGGCGCCGCGCTCCGCCAGGCCGGCGGCGATGGTCAGGGCCGGCGATTCGCGGATGTCGTCGGTGTCCGGCTTGAAGGACAGGCCGAGGAGGGCGAGGCTCTTGCCGGCGACGCCGTCGAGGGCGTCGTCGACCTTGTCGATCATGCGCCGCTGGGTGGCATTGTTGACCTCGAGGACGGCTTCGACGATGTGGAAGCGGCGGCCGGCATCGTGGGCGATCTGAACCACCGCGCGGGTGTCCTTGGGGAAGCAGGAGCCGCCGAAGCCCGGCCCGGCGCTCAGGAACTTCGGGCCGATGCGGTTGTCGAGACCCATGCCGCGCGACACCACTTCGACGTCGGCGCCGAGCGCTTCGCAGAGATCGGCGACCTCGTTGATGAAGGAGATTTTGGTGGCGAGAAAGCCGTTCGAGGCGTACTTGATCAGCTCGGCGCTCTCGACGTTGGTCTCGACGAAGGGCACGTCCGCCACCTTCAGTGGCGCGTAGATCTCGCGCATCAGCTCGAGGGCTCGGGGGTCGCGGCTGCCGATCACCACCCGATCCGGGCGCATGAAGTCCTCGATCGCCGAGCCTTCGCGCAGGAACTCCGGGTTGCTCACCACCGCGAAGGCCTGGCGGCCGGCGGTGCGCTGGTGCACGATGTCTTCGATCATCTGGCCGGTGCCGATCGGCACGGTGCTCTTGGTGACGATGATCTTGTAGCCGTTGAGATGGTCGGCCACCGACTCGGCCACCTGGCGGACGAAGGTGAGATCCGCCGAGCCGTCGGCCTTGGGGGGCGTGCCGACGGCGATGAACACCGCCTGGGCCTCCTCGATGGCCGGCCCCAGCTCGGTGGTGAAGGAGAGCCGGCCGGCGGTCTCGTTCTTGGCCACCAGGCTGCGCAGGCCCGGCTCGTAGATCGGGATTTCGCCGCGGTGAAGGGCCGCGATCTTCGAGGCGTCCTTGTCGACGCCGGTCACGGTCATGCCGAAGTCGGCGAGACAGGCGCCGGTGACCAAACCGACATAACCGCTACCTACGACACAGACTTTCATGATCTTCAGTCCCTCGGAGTTTCAGCAGCTGGAAGTTGGCGAGGCCGCCCGCAAGACTCAGGCGGAACCGACGGCGGCTCGGCTTTCTCGATACCAGGCGACGGAACGGCGCAGTCCTTCGCGGATGGGAACTCGAGGGGAGTAGCCGAGGAGGCGGCCCGCCTTGGTGACATCGGCAAAGGTGATCGGCACGTCCCCGGGCTGGGCCGGAAGATACTCGATCCGCGGTTCCGTATCAAGCTCCTCACCGATCCATTGCACCAGGTCCGAGAGGGCGGTTGTTTCGGCGCCGCCGAGATTGAAAATATCGAAGCCGAAGGCGCCGTCGAGGGCCGCGACGACGCCGTCGATGATGTCGTCGATGTAGGTGTAGTCGCGGCGACTCGAGCCTTCCCCGAACATCGGTACCGCTTCACCGCGGGCGATCAGGTCGGTGAACTTGTGGATCGCCATCTCGGGCCGCTGGCAAGGACCGTAGACGGTGAAGAATCGCAGGCAGCTGATCTTCAGTCCGTAGAGGTGATGGTAGTTGTAGCACAGCAGCTCGCCGGTGCGTTTGGTGGTGGCGTAGGGGCTGATCGGCTGGTTGATCTCGTCGTCTTCGGAGAAGGGAACCTTCTCGTTGATGCCGTAGACCGAGGACGAGGAACCGAAGACGAAGACCTCCGGTCCGTGACGTCGCGCCGCTTCGAGGAGGCGTAGGGTGCCGATGCAGTTGACGTCTTCGTAGAGCACCGGCTCGGCCAGGCTGGGACGGACGCCGGCGCGGGCCGCCAGGTGCACCACGCCGGTGAGCTCCTGGCGCGCGAAGAGCTCATCGACCAGGGCGGCGTCGCGAATGTCGCCTTCGACCAGCGCGTAGTCCGGCCGCTCGATGAAGGGCGCCACGTTGTGGCGCTTGCGGGCCGGGTCGTAGAAGTCGTTGAAGTTGTCGAGAACGGTGACGCGATCGCCCCGCGACAGCAGCCGCCGCGTCAGGTGGGAGCCGATGAAGCCCGCTCCGCCGGTGATCAGGATGTGTCGTGCCATGGTCTCTCGCAGCGGAAATCCGCGAGGCGTTCAGCGCGGACTCGTCGAGCTGGAATCTTCCGCGCGGGCCTCGTCGTAGCGCTTCTCGATGCCCGCCTTCTGTCGGTTGCGAATCAGCCAGCGCAGAAGGCGTGACTCATTGATGCCGACGATAACATCGTTCAATGCTTCGTAGACCTGCGGGTCGGCGATCAGGCGGGCCGCCGTGCCGTCGCCTTCGGTGAGCTGACCGGACAGGCGATTGAGGCGCTCGACGAGCTGGCGGAGGTTTTCGCTCACCTCTTCGGCGTAGGCCTCGTCGGTGAGCAGCTTGTCGACCAGCCCGGACGATCCGTCGAGGCGCTCGGTGAAGGCCGCCAGGTCCGTCGAGGCCTGGCGCAGGCTGCTCAGGGTCTCATCGAGCTGGGCCGGATAGGACTCGTCCTGCAGCAGCCGGGGAACCAGCCCCTCGCCCTCCCGGACGGAGGCCATCAGGTCGTCGAAGGTGGCCACCGACCGGCTCAGGCGGTCCGCCAGATCCTGGTCGTTGATCAGCCGCGCCACCGCCCCGTCGCCCGTCTCGATGCGGTCGGCGATGCGCTCGATGGTCTCCATGGTGGTGACCACCGATTCGGTCAGACGGGCGCCCTTCTCGGTGCGCGAGGTGAGCTCGCCGACTAGACCCTCGCCGCGCTCCATGCGCTCCAGGACGGTGCGCAGGGACGATGAGATGGCGACCACGTTGTCGACCGTGTCTTCGCCCGAGGCGAGTAGGGCGTCGACGCTGGTGGCCGGCGCGACGCGAATCTCGGAACCGGTGGGGATGGCGGCCTTGTCCGGCGAGCCGGAGGTGATCTCGACGAACTTGTCGCCCAGCAGGCCGAGGGTCTTGATGCGCGCTTCGGAGTCTTCCCGGATGCGCTCCGCGTAGCGCCGATCGATCGCGATCCAGACCCGGATGGTGGTCTCGCCGGCGTTCTCCGGCAGCACCACCTTCTCGACATTGCCGACGTCGACGCCGTTGAGCTGCACCGGGTTGCCACTCTGCAGGCCGCTGACGTTGGCGAAGCGCGTGAAGTAGCGGTTCTTGGGCGAGAACAGGTTGCCCTCGCGGCCGATCAGGAAGATCGCCGCCGCCAGCACCAGCAACGCCAGGATGACCACCAGGCCGACGCGCTGGCGGCTGCCGCCGTCAGGCCGCATCGGCGTCCTCCTCCTCGCGGCCAGCGAGGAAGTCCACCACCCGTGGATCGTCCAATTGATCGGCCTCTTCCCAGGTACCGATGAAGCGGAAGCGGCCGTGGTCGAGGAAGGCCAGGCGGTCGCCGACGGTGCGCGCCAGGGGCAGGTCGTGGGTGACCACCACGGAGGTCACGCCGAGCTCTTCCTGGGTGCTGCGGATGAGGCTGGCGATGGTCGCCGAGGTGCGCGGATCGAGGCCGGTGGTGGGCTCGTCGAAGAGCACCACCTCGGGGTCGAGGGCGAGGGAGCGGGCGAGGGCCACGCGCTTGCGCATGCCGCCCGAGAGATCCGCCGGCATGCGCTCTTCGATCCCCGCCAGGCGCACCCGGGCCAGCCGTTCGGCGACCCGTTCGGCGATCGCCGCCTCGTCGAGGTCGGTGTGCTCGCGCAGGGGAAAGGCGATGTTGTCGGCGACATTCATGGAGTCGAACAGGGCGCCGCTCTGAAACAGCATGGCGATGCGCCGACGGATCGGAAACAGCTGCGCTTCGCTCAGGTTTGAGATCTCGATGCCATCGAACTCGACGCGACCGGCGCTCGGCCGCTCGAGGCCGTTGAGCTGACGCAGGGTGACGCTCTTGCCGCTGCCGGAGCCGCCGAGGATCACCAGGCACTCGCCGGCGAAGACGTCGAAGTCGAGGTCCGCCAGAACCTGCTTGTCGCCATAGGACTTGCCCAGGCCGCGAATGCTGAACAGGGCTCGGGTCATGGGAGCACCATCAGACGATGATCGAGAACAGCTTGGTGAGGAAGAAATCGGAGACCAGGATCGAGATCGACGAAAACACCACGGTGTTGGTGGTGGCCCGTCCGACACCATCAGCTCCTCCATCGGCGGTGAGGCCATTGTAGCACCCGATGATGGCGATGAAATAGCCGAAGAAGAAGGTCTTTCCGACGCCGCTGACGATGTCGCCGATGGCTAGCGAGTCGAGCACGTCGTTGAGGTAGAGGCCCGGCGAGACGTCGAGCTCGTAGATCGCGATCAGCAGTCCGCCGAGGATGCCGAGGGCATCGCCGAGGATGGTCAGGCAGGGCAGCATGAGGAGGGTGGCGGCGAGCTTTGGCACCACCAGCTTCTTGACCGGGTCGGCGGCCATCGAGCGCATGGCGTCGACCTGCTCGGTGACCTTCATGGTGCCGATCTCGGCGGTCATGCCGGAGCCGATGCGGCCGCCGACCACCAGGGCGGTGAGCACCGGGCCGAGCTCTCGCACCAGCGAGGCGGAGACGATCGAGCCGACGTACCACTTGCCGCCGAGGGCGGCGAAACCGAGGGCGTACTGCAGCGCCAGCACCATGCCTGTGAAGGTGGTGGTGATGGCGGCGACGCCGAGGGACGAGACGCCGAGCTGCTCCATTTGCACCACCCACGAACCGAAGTCCCAAGGGCGGCGAAAGAGGGCGCGGATCGAGCGGCCGGTGAGCTCGGTGACCTCGCCGAGCACCTCGGCCCAGCGCAGCAGTTGGTTCATGTTCGCAGGCGGCGCCAGAAGAGGAAGTGGGTGAGGGCGAAGACGGCATCTGCCGCGGCCAGCAGGTAGAGGCTCGGCAGGTCGGGGCGGCGCAGGGCGATGACGCCGAGCACGACCGCGCCGGCGGCGCGGCCGAAGATGGCGACCAGAATCACGGCGCTGTAGCGTCGCGGATCCTCCGCCGCCGCCAGGTAGAGGGCGGCCAGCATGAGCAGGAAGACGGCGATCAGCGGCAGATAGAAGGGTGGCCCTGGAAGGGGGATGGCGAGGTGCTCCGAGGCCGCCTGCGGGGCCAGCACCATGAGGGCTGCGAACAGGACGTCGTAAGCGGCGCCGGCGATCAAAGAGGCGCGGAGCAGGCCGAGCCAACGGAGCCGGCTGCGCAGGGTGTCGCTGCGGTTCATCGGAGCTGGCAGTCTAGCAGGCCGCTGCTCGCTGGAACCGCTCTCGCGGGCAGCTCGAGGTGCCGCCTCTCAGCCCCTTTTCATTCGTCCGCTGGTTCCGCCGCTTTCGGGGGCTTCCAGCGGCCGGCTTTGCGCACCGCTTCGAGGAGCAGGAACTCGATCTGGCCGTTGACGCTGCGCAGGTCGTCCGCGGCCCATTTGCGGAGGGCTTCGTAGAGCCGCGGATCGACCCGGAGAGGGAATCCCTTGCGCTTCGCCATGGTCGCTCGGAGCCTAGTGGTGAAGGGTGCCCGTGTTGACCACCGGCTGGGTGTGGCGGTCGCTGCAGAGCACCACCAACAGGTTGCTGACCATCGCTGCCTTGCGCTCTTCGTCGAGCTCGACCACCTGCTGCTCGGAGAGCATCTCGAGGGCGTGCTCGACCATGCCGACGGCCCCTTCGACGATCTTCTGGCGCGCCGCCACCACCGCGCTGGCCTGCTGACGCTGCAGCATGGCGGCGGCGATCTCCGGTGAGTAGGCGAGGTGGCTGATGCGGGTCTCGATGACTTCGACGCCGGCCTGGTCGAGGCGCTGCTGCACCTGATCGCGCAGCTCTCCGGAGATTTGGCTGGTGTGACTGGCGAGGGCCTCCTCACCGGCCTTGTGGGCGTCGTAGGGGTAGCCGGTGGCGAGGTTGCGCAGGGCGGCCTCGCTCTGCACCTCGACGAAGTTCTTGAAGTCGTCGACGTTGAACAGGGCCTCGGCCGTGTCGATCACCCGCCAGACGACCACCGCTCCGATCTCGATCGGGTTGCCGTTGCGGTCGTTGACCTTCAGCTTGCCGGTCTCGAAGTTGCGGGTGCGCTGGGAGATTTTCTTCTTCGAGTAGAAGGGGTTGGCCCAGCGCAGGCCCGGGCGTCGCACCGAGGCGCGATAGGAGCCGAAGAGCTGCAGAACCTTGGCCTCATTGGGGTGGACCGTGTAGAGGCCGGTGAGCAGCAGGATCGAAACCATCAGCAGGGCGAGGGCCCCCACCGTGCCCCAGGGGCTTTCGGCGAGAATCGCGGCGCGCACCAGGTAGGCCGAAACGGCGAGCAGGGCGAGGGCAAAGAACAGCATCGGCAGGCCGGGGCCGCCGGGGGATGAGGTTTCACGAATCTGTGGGGTTTGCTTTGTCATCTCTGGATCTCCCAAGTCAATTCGATATCTATATGATATCACTTTGATGTCTATTCCGTCGGGTGGGTTGCTGGTCGCCGATTCGGGCCATAATGGGTCGCCCCCTTCGGGGCCTACCACGGAGAGACGAATCGCCATGTCCGAGCCGCGCCGCGGGTCCTACCTGTGGACCGCCCTTGCCGTTGTCTATTTGATTCCCGCCACCCTGGTGCTCGCCTCGGCGGCGATCCTGCTCAGCTGGGTGCCGCCGCGCGGCAACCTGATGTGTGCCCTGGCGCGGGTCTGGTCGCGCGGCCTGCTGTGGGTGGCCGGGGTGCGGGTGGAGGCCGAGATCCCGCCCACCGTGGCCGCCGGGAAAGGCTTCGTCTACCTCGCCAACCATCAGAGCTACTTCGACATCCCGGCCCTGCTGTCCATTCTGCCGGGCACGCTGCGCTTCGCCGCCAAGCGCAGTCTGTTCCTGATTCCGGTGTTCGGCTGGGCGCTGTGGGCGGGAGGCTTCATCCCGGTCGATCGCAGGGACCGCAGCAAGGCCCGGGAGGTCTATCGTGCCGCCAGCCAGCGCCTGCACTCGGGGGCCTCGGTGCTGTTCTTTCCGGAGGGCACGCGCTCGCCGGATGGGCGGGTGGGAACCTTCGAGCGCGGAGGGTTCCTGGTCGCCCTCAAGGCCGGCGCGGCGATCGTGCCGGTGGGGGTGCAGGGCACCCGCGACGTGCTGCCGCGGGATAGCTGGAGAATCCAGCCGGGGACCGTGCGACTGCGCCTCGGCGAGCCGATCGCGGTGGCCGACTACGGCTTGCGCCGCAAGGGCGAGCTGGTGACCGCGGTGCGAGAGAAGGTGCTCGATCTCTCGGCGGAGGCGTCCGCCCTCGAAGACGAGCCGGCGACCGGCTCTTGACCTGCTAGAGTGCCGCCGACGGGGTGCAATCCCGCCTTCCTTCCAAGAGAATCGAGACCATGACCACGGATATCGAATCGCGCGTTTGGGATGCCCTCAAGACCTTGCGTTATCCCGGCATGAGTCGGGACATCGTGTCCTTCGGCTTCGTCAAACGGGTTGAAGTCGAGGGCGGTGCAGTGAGCGTCGATCTCCACATGTCGACGCACAATCCGGAGGCTGCCGAGGAGGTCCGCCGGTCGGTTGAGACCACCGTCGGCGAGCTCGAGGGGGTCAGCGCCGTCGCGGCTCGCCTCGAGGTGGTCAAGCCGGATCCGCCGCAGCGTGCCGCTCAGCAAGCGACGGCGCAGAATCCGGAGCTCATTCCCGGGGTCCGACACGTCGTGGCGGTGGCCAGCGGCAAGGGCGGCGTCGGCAAGTCGACGGTGTCGGCCAATCTCGCCGTGCGGCTGGCCCAGCTCGGTCATCGCGTCGGCCTCCTCGATGCCGACATCTATGGGCCGTCGGTGCCCATGCTGTTCGGCATCGACGACCGTCCTCGGGTGATCGAGAACCGTATCCAGCCGTTCGATAAGTACGGCATCAAGCTGATGTCTCTGGGCTTCATCCTCGACATCGACACGCCGGTGATCTGGCGCGGCCCGATGGTGATGCGCGGCATCGAGCAGATGCTCGGCGATGTCGAATGGGGGGTGCTCGACTACATGATCGTCGATCTGCCGCCGGGCACCGGCGACGCCCAGCTCACGGTCACCCAGAAGATTCCCCTCGCCGGGGCGGTGATCGTCACCACCCCCCAAGACGTCGCGCTGATCGACGCTCGCAAGGGCCTGGCGATGTTCCGCAAGGTCGAGGTGCCGGTGGTCGGCATCCTGGAGAACATGTCGTCCTTCGTCTGCCCCCACTGCGGCGAAGCGACCAATATCTTCAAACACGGCGGCGGCGAGCGCACGGCGGAGGTCCTCGGGACCCGTTTCCTGGGTCGGGTACCCCTCGACCCGGCGATCGTCGAAGGCGGTGATGCCGGCGTCCCGATCGTGGTCGAGCAGCTCGAAGGGCCCCACGCCGACGCCTTCCGCGAGGTTGCCGAGGCGGTGACGGCGGCGGTGGAGTCGGCGGATCAGCCGCGCCTGACCATCGTCTAGGCGTTTCGCCGAATCGGCCTTCCGCTGCCAGGACCTATGCACCCGAACCGACGGCCGATTCGCCTGCCGGCGCTCCTCCCGGGCTGCGGCACCAGTGGCTTTGAATCGCCGAGAGGCCTCGCCTCCTCGCTGAGAAGCTCGGGCTAGTCGCCGTGGCCGTCGCTCTCCTCGCCGACAACCACCTGAGCGGCCCCGGCGGCGAAGCCGGACCGCTGATCGCCCAGCTCGAGGGTCTCGCCGAGCAGGGCTGTGAACGGCTCATCCTCCTCGGCGACCTGTTTCAAGCCTGGGTTGGCAGCGAGCGCTTCGAGACCGACGACATTCGAGCCGTAGTGGCGGTCCTGCGCCGGCTGCGGCGAGGCGGCTTGCGCATCGACTACATCGAAGGCAACCGCGACTTTTTCCTCGATCGCAGTCCCTACGCCGATGCCTTCGATTCGGTGGTGCGGGAGATCGCCTTCGAGGTGGGCGGCGTGCGCTATCTCGCAGTCCACGGCGACGGCCTCGACGACCGCGACTGGCAGTACCGGTTCTGGCGCTTCCTGTCGAAGAGCCCGCTGTCGCGTTTTCTGGTCTTCCGCACGCCGCGGCGCTTCGCCCGGCGGATGGTCGATTCGACGGAGGATCGCCTGTCGCGGACCAATTTCAAGCACAAGCGCGTGCTGCCGGAGGGGGTGATTCGGGCCTACGCCGAGCGCCGTCTGGCGGAGGGCCACGACGTCCTGCTGCTCGGTCACTTTCACGAGGCCCGGACCTGGCCGGTGGCCGGCGGTGAAGTCCGCCTGGTCGAGGCCTGGTTCACCAGCCGCCGGGTCGAGTGGATTCGGTAGGAACCCTTGGCAGGTTGCTGACCAGGCCGTTCAATGGGCTCGCGGCGCCGGGCCGCCGGCGACATCGAAGAAGGTCAGGATGTCGGTTTCCGCCGGCAGCTTGCCGAGCTGGCGCAGCATGGTGACGACCTGTCCGCGGTGGTAAAGGGAGTGGGTCCAGAGCTGATGCAGGCACTGTCGGTTGACGTAGGTCCAGCGTTCGCCCTTGGGGTTGAGGTAGGAGAACTCGCCGTCGATGAGTTCTTGGGTGAGGTCCGTGGCGTAGTCGTCCTGCACCGCTTCGACCTCGCTCCAGCGCTGGCGGAGGGCGTCGACGGTCGGGAATTCGGTGGGGTCGAGGCGGAACTGTGGTGACCGCCCCTGCCAGCGCTCCGACCACAGCCACTCCGAGGACAGGGTGTGCACCAGGGTGTCGCGAATCGAGGGAAAGCTGTTGCCCAGGGGACGGGTCAGCTCCTCGTCGCCGAGCTCGGCGACCAGGTCGAGGAGGGCGTGGTTCGCCCAGCGGTTGTAGGCCAGCAGCTCGCGAAACTCCACGGGGGTCATGGGAACTCCTCATCGCCAGGGACGATCTTTTGAATTTGTAAAGATAAATTTGCAGATATCTTATCCCAGCCGGGTGGCTTGACGTGAGGCCATGCGGGGCGGCTGTCAGCTCAGCTTGTGGATTTCCTTCGCCAGCTCGGCGAGGGTCCGCGGTGCCGAGCCTTCGGCCTTGTTGTTGGCGACCACGAAGACTGCCTTGCCGCGGCCGAGGGCATCCTTTGCCAGGGCGGCGACGGTGCGGCGCGCGGTTGGATCCCGGTCGACCAGATGCGAGAAGGGCGCATAGCGCTGTCGCGCCTGGTCGTAGCCCAGGCCGCGGTAGAGCATCCAGCGAATCACCAGGGCCTCGCCCTCGAGGGCGCCGCTCAGCTTTGCCTGGGTGGCGATGTCCGGCATGCGCGGGTGGAGGTTGAGGCAGTGCAGGGCGCCGGCGTCGGCGAGGGCTTGGCGCCAAGGCGGTCCGAGGAGCTCGCGATTGCGCAGCTCGACGGCGTAGCGTGGTCCCTTCGGCAAGGCATCGAGGAAGCGGTGCAGGCGCTCCGGAAATTGACGCGGCAGCTCCTGCGGCGCGAGCTGGAAGAGCAGCACGCCGGCGCGATCTTGCAGGCCCTCCAGGTAGGGACCGACGACTTCGTCGGTGGCGTAGGCGGCATCGAGAAACAGCGGGTTGTCGCAACCCGCCCGGGTGCCGTAGCGCGGATGCTCCGGGAAGCGCGTCAGGGTGCAGGCTTCGTGAGCCTTGACCAGGAAGCGAAACTCCGTCGGCACCGCCTCGCGATAGGCGGCGTAGGCCGCGGCCGAGATCGGCTGGTAGTGGGTGCGGTCGAGGCCGACGCCGTTGAGCAGCGGATGGCGGGCGTAGGCCGCCAGGCCATGGCGCGCCAGGGCGGTCTCCGAATGGTGCTTGCGGTACACCAGCCCGGCCCAGCCCGGAAACGACCAGGACGAGGTGCCGAGGTAGAGCCGCGACGGCATCGCGGCGGCGAGCTCCGCGAGCTCCGGCGGTGCTTCCGCCGGCTGCACCGGACCCTGGATCGCGGGAGCTTGATCAAACAGCAGGAACTGGTCGCCGGGCATGTCCATTGTCGATCGCTCTCAGTCGACCAGTCGTCCGGCGCGCTCGAGGCTCTCGAGGTGGGCCACGATCTGACGTTCGGCGAGGGGCCAGGCCTGGCGCGGTGCGTCGTCGTAAACCACCGGCAGCAGCTCCGCCGGCTGGCGCACTCCGTTCTGCCAGGCGGCGAGGACTTTCTCCTCTCGCCAACGCCGGTGGTCGATGTAGTGGCGCAGCTTGCCGACGGCGTCCCGAATCGGTGGTCCGTGGGCCGGAAAGAGCACCCGGGGCGCCAGCTCGGCGAGGCTTTCGAGGGAGGCGAGGTAGTCGTCCATGTCGCCTTCCGGCGGGTCGATCACGATCGTTCCGATGCCGGCCACCATGTCGCCGGCGATCAGCGAGCCGCCATTCTCTTCGTAGAAGCAGAGATGCCCACGGGCATGGCCGGGCGTGTGCAGGACTCGGATCGGAAAGGGCCGCGGGCCATCGAGAACCACTCGCTGACCGGCCTGCAGCTCGCCGTCGACGGGAATGCCGCGGGCGGCCAGGCGTTGGGCGGTGGCGGCGTGGGCGAGCACCGGCACGCCCAAGGCCTGGCGGGCGGCGGCGACGCCCCCGACGTGGTCCGGATGGTGGTGGGTCAGCCAGATGGCTTTCAGCGAATCGGCGGGCAGCGCCGCGAGGGCTTCCTCCAGGCGGCGTTGCTCCGCGGGCAAGGTCGAGCCGGGGTCGACCAGCACCCGCTCGCCATCGCCCAGCAGGTAAGCGTTGGTGCGGTTGGCCGGCGGCAGGGTGGCGGTTTCGAGTGGCAGCAGGATGACGCCGGGACGAAACTCGATGCGTCGGAAAGGGCCGAGGTTGGCTTCCCGGGGATCGAGCAGGCGGGGCAAACCGGCTTCAGGGCCGTCCTCGGCCAGCACCCGCAGGGCGTGCAGGATCGGCGGTGCCGTCACCACGTCGCCCCAAGACCAGCGCGCTGCCGCCTCTTCCGGCACCACCCATTCGCCGGAGTCGAGCTCGCCGGGCAACACCTGCGGCTGCTGGAGCCGGTCGGCGGGCCAGGGCAGCAGGAAGAAGCGGTTGTCGAAGCGGCGTGGCGCCAGCGGCGGAGTCAGCCAGCGGCCGGCGAAGGTCAGCTCGTCGACGGACAGGGAGACGCCGAGCTCGGCGAGCAGCGGGCCGAAGTCGGCCTCTTCGGCGAGCAGCCGGCGGCGGGCTTCGGCGAGGGCGTCGTGGGTCGGCAGGGCATCGCCGGTGAGCAGCAGACCGGTCTCTTCGAAGAGCTCGCGCAGCGCGCCGACCAACAGGCCCGGCACCAGTGTCGGCGGCGTTCGGTGGACACCGTCCGAGAGCAGCGGGTCGGCCTCTTGGCCGTCCGAGATTCCGCTCGGCAGAGCCGCCGGTTTTCCCACCACGGTGATCTCCGCGTCGCGGCGCGAAATGCCGCCGCCGGGGAAGGCATACCAGCCGCCCATGAAGGCCAGGGCATCGGAGCGCCGCACCCAGAAAACCTGCAGATCGCCCGCCTGGCGACGCCACAGAATGACGGACGCGGACGGTCGCGGTGCCTTGGGCGGAGTGAGGGGTGCTCCGGCCGCGGCCGCGAGGACCTTCTCGTAGAGGCCTTCTTCGCTCATCGGGGACGGTCTCCTGGGCTCATCGCGGCGTCGACTTCGTCTTCGGCCCGCAGGCGCGGAGCCAGCGCCGGTCGCTCGCGACATCCCGCCGCCGGCGGCTGATCATAGCGGCAGCGCCGAACGTGCTGGCGCAGGCCGTCGAGAATCCACGGCAGGCTCTTGAGGGTGGCGCGGTTCTGTAGGCGCGGCGAAATGCCGAGGTCGTGCAGCATGCGCAGCCGGACGAAGGTCTGGTCGGGGGCGACCTGGCGCAGGGTCCAGGTGCCGAAGCTCTGCGCCATCGGGCCGCTGTCGTCCACCAGCCGCCAGTCGCTGGTGTACTCGATGGCGGTGCCGCCGGCTCGGCGGGCGGCCGTCAGGCGAATGGCGAAGGAGCGCTCGCGTCGATCCAGAGGCACCTTCAGGGTTTGTTGGCAGAGCAGAGTGCCGGCTGCCTCCAGTTCGCCATCGGAGGCGCGCACGAAGGGCATGAAATCGCGGTAATTCTTGCAGTCGACGATGGCGCGGAAAAGGCGCTCGGCGGAGAACGGAAGAACCTCCTGGATTTCGCCGACGCGGGCACCTGCTCCGGGCAGCAGACGGGCCTCGGTGGCCGCGACGATCGCTGGCAGCGCCAACAGCGTCAGGAGGGCGGCGACCGACCGAGTCATCGCGGAGAGCCTCGACATGAGTCGATTCTAAGGCCGTGGGATAGGTTAGGCGGCAGACGTCTTCATGAGCTGAGAGGGAGCGGATCCGGATGGAGCAACCTGAAGAGGAGCGAGGGATGGCCGCAGCTGGACGCTGGAAGGACTTGCTGATCGCCGGCTTGGCGCTGGCCGTGTTGGTGCTGGGGGGGTTGCTGTGGCAGCGCGGTGCCGAGGCCGATCGCGACCGGCCGCCGGAAAACGCCGTCAGCCTCTTCGATCTGGTGCTAGATCGCGAAGATCGCCAGTTCATCGATCTGGTCTTCGACCGGCCGCTGGGCGAAGGCCGCTTGGGAGAAGTCTTCGAGTCCCCTCCGGCGACCCTCAATCCCAGCGTCGGCGGCTCTTGGCGCTGGCGCGATCGCGGCATTTTGCGGTTCGAAGCCAGCGGCCGGCTGCCGGCGGCGACGGAGATCGTCCTGTCGCTGATTCCAGATCGCTTTTTGGAAGAAGGCCAGGTGTTCGCCGGTGACCGCGAGCGCCGGGTGGTGACCGACCAGTTCCTGGTCGAGACGGTCGAGGTCTTCGAGGAGCCGGATCCGGAGGGCGGCGAAGCCAAGGTCATCTTCCGGGGCGAGCTGCGCTTCAACTATTCCGTCGATCCCGAGGATCTGGCGCCTTTGGTGACGCTGCAGGACGGTGGCCAACCGGTGGCCGTCGAGCTCGAAACCCTGTGGCCCTCCCAGGTGGTGGGTTTTCGCACCGCCGCCGTCGCCAAGACCAAGGCCGAGCGCGAGCTCGAGCTCACCGTCGCCGCCGGGCTGACGCCGGCCGACGGCAATGTGCCGCTGCAGGAGCCTTTCCGCCAGACCGTCGCCCTCGGCTCGCGTGATCGCCTGGCGGTGCGGGGTCTGCAGGCGGTGCCGGCGGAGAGTGGCTCGAGCTTGCGGGTCAAGCTCTCCTCGCCGGTGGCGGCGAGCTTGGCGGAGAGCTTCGTCGGCCTCGAGCCGAAAACCGAGTTTCGGGTTTCTGCGGTGCGCAATGAGCTCATCCTGAGCGGAGACCTGAGCCCCGGCCAAACCTACAAGGTGCGTCTCGGCGCCGGCCTGTCGGCCTCCGATGGTGCGAGCCTCGCCGAGCCCTGGGAGCAGGAAGTCTTGCTGCCCAACCTCGATCCCCTGATCGACATTCGCGGTGCCGGCATGTTTCTGCCGCGGGGTGGCTTCCGCACCCTGGCGGTGGAGACGGTCAACGTCGATCGCTTTCGCCTCGCCCTCGATCGGGTCTACCGCAACAACCTCTTCGGTCTGCTGCAATCGGGGTCCTTTTCGACCACCGGCGGGAGTGGCTATGCCTCGCCGGTGCGACATTCCCTCGGTGATCGTCTGAGCAACGTCGAGGTGCGGGTGCGCGGTGGGCGCAATCAGCGCATCGAGACGCCGGTGACCCTCGACCGCTACATCGACGCCGATCGTCCGGGCGTTTATCGCGCCGTGGTCACCCGCCGGGGCGACTGGCGTTCCACCGAACGCTGGCTGCTGCTGACCGACCTCGGCGTGGTCGCCAAGAATGCCGGCGACGAGTTCTTGGTGCTGGTGACCTCCCTCGAGTCACTGGCGCCGGTGGCGGGGGCGCGGGTGCGCCTGATCTCGAGCCAGAACCAGCTCCTCGCCGAGGGGCGCAGCGACGCCCAGGGTCTGTGGCGTACTCGCGGGCTGGTCGCCAAACTGGCGGAGCAGAACGCCCGCCCCTATCTCGTCACCGTCGAGCGCGGCGACGATCTCAGCTTTCTGCTCCTCGACCAGGCGCGCATCGACAGCACCGGCCTCGACGTCGGCGGCGCCAGCCTCGGGGCCCGCGGCTACTCGGCCTTTCTCTACGGCGAGCGCGATCTCTATCGGCCGGGGGAGACGGTGGAGGGCCTCGCCATTCTGCGCGATGCCGCCCTGACGGCGCCGACGCCACTGCCGGTGGTCCTGCGCCATCGCGACCCCCAGGGGCGAGAGCGCGATCTCTTGCGTGCCACCAGCGACGAGCGCGGCCTGGTGCCCTTCGAGCTCGAGCTGCCGGCCTATGCCCTGACCGGTCGCCACAGTCTCGATCTTGAGGTCGCCGATCAGTCGGTGGGCCGCTATCTCTTCCAGGTCGAGGAGTTCGTGCCCGACCGCATCAAGGCCGCTATCGAGCCAGCGGGGCAGCCGGGCCCGGGAGAAGAGCTCAGCTTCGAGGTCGAGGGGCGCTACCTCTTCGGTCCCCCCGGCGCGGGCTTGCCGGTGGAGGCGCGAGTGCGCCTGGTGGATGCCACCTTCGCTCCCGATGGATTCGGGCAGTTCACCTTCCGCAACGGCGATCGCCGCTTCGAGGATCGCCCGTTGCTGAGCAGCGAGGGTACTCTCGACGACGAGGGACGCCAGCGATTCGCCGTCGCCGTGCCCTTCGGGCTGACCGCCCCTTCCAGCCTCGAGGCGGTGATCACGGCGCGGGTTTCGGAGCGCGGCGGTCGCGGTGTGACCGCTCGTCAGCGCATGACCGTTCACCCGGTGCCGCGCTATCCCGGCTTGCGCAAGGTCGAATCGGGCTATGCCGATCCCGGTGAGCAGACCGCCTTCGAGTTGGTGATGGTGGCCCCCGACGGCGAGCTGGCGGCGGCGGGATCGCTGCGCGCCGAGCTCTTCCGGGACCGCTGGAACACGGTCCTGCGGCGCGCCCCGGAGGGCACCTTCCGCTACGAATCGAGCCGCGAGTCGAGCCTGGTCGACAGCCGTGCCCTGGCGACCCAGGGGGGGCGCGAGACTTTCTCCTTCGTGCCGCCCGAGACCGGCTCCTACCGGGTGGTGGTGACCGATCTCGAGTCCTCCGCCTCGAGCGAGATCGGTTTCTATGCTTCGGGCTGGGGCTATGCGCCCTGGGCGATCGACAACCCGGCGCGGGTCGAGCTCGACCTCGATCGGGATGAGTACCGCCCCGGCAGCACGGCGACGGTGCAGGTGCGGGCACCGTTCCCTGGTCGCTTGTTGCTGACCGTCGAGCGCGACCAGATCTTCCACACCCAGGTGCACACCCTGGACGGGAACACGGCGACCCTCGAGGTGCCGATCGGCGAAGCGCTGCGGCCGAATGCCTACGTCACGGCGGTGCTGGTGCGCAACGCCTCCGATCTCGGCGACGGTGAGGTGACGCGCGCCTTCGGAGCGGTGCCGATCTCCGTCGATCGCTCCAGCAACCGCCTGCCGCTGACCGTCGAAGCGCCGGCGCAGATCCGCTCCGGGACCACCCTGGCGGTGGCCGTCGAGGCGGCCCCCGGGGCCGCCGTCACGGTGGCCGCCGTCGACGAGGGCATTCTGCAGCTCGCCGGCCAGAGCACGCCCGATCCCTTTGCCTTCTTCTACCGCAAGCTCGGCCTGGCGGTGCAGTCCTTCGACGGCTTCTCGCTGCTGTTGCCGGAGGTGCCGGTGGCCGGTGAGCAGGCGGTCGGCGGTGGTGACGCGGCGGCCGCGATGGCGCAGTACGTGCAGTCCGAGGGACTGCGCCGGGTGCGTCCGGTGGCCTTCTGGTCCGGACCCCTGGTGGCCGACGGCAGCGGGCGGGTCGAGGCCGAATTCGAGGTGCCCGACTTCCAGGGTGCCCTGCGCATCATGACCCTGGGGGTCGACGGCCGGCGCTTCGAGTCGCGCCAGCAGACGGTGGTGGTGCGCGATCCGCTGATCGTCACCCCGACCTTTCCGCGCTTCCTGGCCTGGGGAGATGAGGCGGAGATTCCACTGGCGGTGCGCAACGACACCGGTCGCGAGGGCGACTTCCGGATCGTGCTGGCGGCCGGCGGCGAAACCCTCGGCGAGACGTCCCTGGTGGTGGCCGATGGCGCCGAAGCGGTGACCCACCTCGCCCTCGCCGGCGAACGCGGCTCGCGGGTCCGCGAGCTCACCGTGGTGGTGACCGGCAACGACGAGAAGGCCTCCGCCCGAGTGTCCTTGCCGCAGCGCTCCCACCTGCCCTACCGCACTCTCGAGACCGCCGGCCCGGTGGGCGAAGCGGCGATGGAGCTACCGGCGCCGGGCGACTGGGCCGAGGACGGCACCCTGGAGCGCGAGCTGCGCCTCGGGCCGCTGCCGCTGGTGCAGTTCGCGGGCAAGCTTTCGGGGCTCCTGCGCTACCCCTATGGCTGTCTCGAGCAGACCGTCTCGGCAGCCTTCCCGCTGGTCTATCTCGAGGACCTCGCCCGTCAGCTCGAGCCGGGCCTGTTCGACATCGAGGGGCGGCCGAGCCCGGCGGCGGCGGTGGAGGAGGGCATCCGGCGAGTCGGAGCCCTGCAGAGCTACACCGGTGGCTTCACCCTCTGGCCGGGGGCGGACGAATCGCACCCCTGGGGCAGCGTCTGGGCGGCCCACTTCCTGGTCGAGGCGCGCCGCGCCGGTTTCGGTGTCGAGGGCTTCCTCTATGACGGCGCGCTGCGCTACACCTCGGGCCTGGCGCGCGCCAAGAGCCAGTACGGCAGCGATGAGCTCGAACGCGCCGCCTATGCGCTGTTCGTGCTCGCCCGCGCCGGCCGGGCCGATCTCGGGACGATGGACTTCCTGCGCCAGCAGAAGCAGGGCGATCTGTCGCCCGCGTCGCAAGCGCTGTTGGCCGCCGCCTACGCGGCTCGGGGGGATGCCGATGCCGCCGACGAGCTGGTGCGCCAGATCGGCGAGGTCGAGGAGGTCGCCCGCGCCAGCGGCGGCAACTTCTCGTCACCACTGCGCGACCGTGCTCTGCTGCTGTTGGCGTTGCTCGAAGCTCGCGCCAACGATCCCCGCATCTCCGAGCTCGCCGATCGCCTGGCGCGGGATCTCTCCCGACGCCACGGCTGGACCACCCAGGAGTCGGCCTTCGCGCTGCTCGCCCTCGGCGAGCTCTATCGGCGCCAGAGCGAAGGTCCCGACTATCGCGGCACGGTGGAGGTGGGAGGGCGCTCTCTGGGCGACTTCGAGCGCGCCATTGAAGCCTTCCCGTCGATCGCCGGCCGCCAGCCGATCGCGGTGAAGATCACCGAGGGCTTCGCCCCAGGGGCGGCCTTCTTCAGTCTCCGGACGCGCGGTTTGCCCAAGGACTCGGCCTTCCGGCCGGAGAGCTCCGGCCTCGAGATCGAGCGCGAGTTCTTCGATCGTGAGCGGCGCTCGGTCGATCCCCGGCGTATTCAGCAGGGCGATCTGGTAGTGATCAAGACCCGCGTGCGCAGTATCGCCGGGCCGGTTGAGAACGTGGTGCTTCAAAGCCTGCTGCCGGCCGGCCTGGAAGTGGAGAATCCGCGCCTCGAGTCGACCGAGACGTTGCCCTGGATCAGCGATGCCAACGCCTCTCCCGACTATGTCGATCTGCGGGATGACCGCCTGCTGGTCTTCCTCGATCTCCCCGCCAATCAGTGGCAGACCCTTTACTCCTTGGCTCGCGCCATCGTGCCGGGGCAGTTCCGCCTGCCGCCGCCGGAGGCAGAGGCGATGTACAACCCGGCGCTGCGGGCGGTTGGCGAGGCGGGGTCTCTGGAGGTGTCGAAACGGATACCCTGAGGCTGCCCCAGCCCGACGTCGCGCCGCCGGCGTCGCCGCGGCCCCAGCGCCGCCAGCGCTGGCGCCGCCGGCTGATCGCAGGACTGTCCTCGCTGCTCCTGCTGGCGGGCGCCTGGGTCGCCCTCGACCTGCTGATTCCCTTTCCTTGGGAAAACCTCGAACGGCCCTCGGCGCGGGTGGTGCGCGACCGTGACGGTCAGCCCTTGCGGCTCTTCCTGCCGGCCGATGACATCTGGCGCTGGCCGGTGACCCTCGACGAGCTGCCGCCGCAGTTGATCGATGCCCTGCTGGCCTCCGAGGACCGCTGGTTCTACCGCCATCCGGGGGTCAATCCGCTGGCCATCTTGCGGGCGGCGCGCGACAACCTGCGGGCCGGAACGGTGGTTTCCGGTGCTTCCACCCTCACCATGCAGATCGCTCGCATGGCCGAGCCCAAGGAGCGCACCCTGCGCGCCAAGGCGGTGGAGCTGTTCCGGGCCCTGCAGCTCGAGCGCCGCTACACGAAGCGCGAGCTGCTCGAGATCTACCTCAATCTGGCGCCCTACGGCGGCAACCTCGAAGGGGTCGGTGCCGCCGCCTGGTTCTATTTCGGCAAGGAACCGGCGGCGCTGTCGAGCGGCGAGATCGCGCTGTTGACGGCGCTGCCGCGCTATCCCGTGGGTTACGACCCGACGCGCTATCCGGAGAGGGCCCGCAAAGTGCGCTCGGCGGTGCTCGATCGCCTGGTCGAGCGCGGCGTGGTGAGCGCCGAGGAGGCGGTGGCGGCCCGCCGTCAGACGCTTCCCAGGAAACTCCAGCCGGTGCCCTTCGTGGCGCCCCACTTCGCGCGCGAGGTGGCGCGGCGGATGAGCCCGGCGACTTCCCTGCGGACTTCCCTCGACCGTCGCGTGCAGCGCATCGCCGAAGGTTCCGTCGCGCGGCGTATCGACGAGCTGCGGGCCCTCGGCATCGGCAACGCCGCGGTGGTGGTGCTCGATCTCGAAACGCGCCAGGTTCAGGCCTGGGTGGGCTCGGCCGGCTTCTTCGACGGCCAGTATCAGGGGCAGGTCGATGGGGTGCTGGCGCGGCGCAGTCCGGGGTCGACCCTCAAGCCCTTTCTCTATGCCCTCGCCCTCGAACAGGGAGACTGGATTCCGGACTCCTTTCTGCTCGACGTTCCGACCGACTTCTCCGGCTACGTCGCCGAGAACTACGATGGCCTCTATCGCGGTCGCGTGACCCTGCGCACGGCCCTCGCCGAATCCCTCAACTCACCGGCCGTTCGGCTCTTGTCTCGCCTCGGTCTGGCCGATTTCCTGACCTGGCTCGAACGCGGCGGCGTGACCTCCCTCGACCGCGGGGCAGGCGCCTACGGCCTGCCCTTGGTGCTCGGTGCCGGCGAAGTCAGCCTCCTCGAGCTTACCGGTCTCTACGCCGCCCTCGGTGGTGGTGGCATCGCCGCAGTGCCGCGCTGGACGTCGGGGGGTGAAGGCACCGTCTCCGGCAGTCGCTGGATCTCCGCTGGGGCTGCTCGGCAGGTGGCCGACATGCTGACGGAAGTGCGTCGCCCGGACCTGCCGGAGAGCTGGTCATTGGCCCGCGATGTCCCCGCCATCGCCTGGAAGACCGGGACGTCCTACGGTCATCGGGACGCCTGGGCGGTGGGCTTCTCGGATCGCCAGGCGGTGGGCGTCTGGGTGGGCAACTTCGATGGCGCCGCGGTCCAGGGCATTTCCGGCTCGCGCCATGCCGGCCCGCTGCTGTTCGATCTCTTCCGCGCCCTCGCCGTCGGACGCTCTCCAGCAGCTCCCGGCCGGCCGGCGCCGGGGACGACGGCCAGGCGAGAGGTTTGCTCGGTCAGTCACCACCGTCCGGGCCCCTACTGCCCCCGGCGCCACACCGTCGAAACCCTGGTCGATCACACCCGCCTCCCCGAGTGTCGGCTGCATCGGCGCATCTTCGTCGACACGGAAAGCGGCGAGTGGTTGGCGGGGCGATGCCTGGGCGAGCGGCCTCACCAGGCTCGGGTGGTGGTGGTCGAGCCGGCCGAGCTGCTCGCCTGGCGACGCGGCCGCGGCGACGCCGTCGATACCCTGCCGCCGCTGGCCGACGGCTGCTCCGGGGGCTTGGCGATCGCTCCACCGCGCATCGTCTCGCCGGATGCGACCACGCCCTACCGGCTGCGAGCCGGGGTACCGCGCGACTTCCAGAAGATCGCCTTGGTGGCCCGTCACGGCGGTGGCGATCTCTTCTGGTTTCTCAACGGCCGGCTGCTCGGATCCGGATCCGCCGACCAGGAGCGCTACTGGCTTCCCGAGGCCGGCGACCATCGCCTGGTGGTGGTCGACCAGCACGGTCGCTCCGACGGTATCGATCTGCGAGTGGAGTAGCGGCACCGCACCTCATCACCTAGCTTCTCCGCGACCCTCTTCGCCGAGGTAACGGCCGCCGCCGCCGGGCGCCTATCTGGTGGTGAGGGAGCCGTTTCGATAAGTGATCGGAGGTTGCGTTATGAGTCAGCTCGTCGAGGGTCGAGCTCGGCCGATGGGTCGGGTCTTCGTGTCGTTGTTGGTCGCAATACTCGCCGTGGGAGCCCTGCGGGCGGACCTGCCGACCGATGTCGAAGTTTATGTTGCAGATAGTCGGGCCCGGCCGGGAAAGATCTATCAGGTGGGATTGGCGCCCTATCCGCAGACTCGTTTCGAGCGTCGCGCCGGAGGGATTTCGGCCCTTGCCGTGGGGCCCGATGGGTGGTTTTACTTCGTTGACGCCAACGATCGTTTTATCTTTCGAACCGACGGGCGTGAGGAGTATGAAGTTCATCGCCATTCGACGTACATTCGAGACCTTGCGTTCGATTCGGCGGGCCGTCTCTACTTCAGCGAGGCCACCGGTGCCGGAGGCGATGGAACGATTTATCGGCTTTCCGTGGATCGCTCGGAATCACGGGTCTACCGTCACGTACCGCTGCGGGAAGTCGAGGGGTTTTGGTCTGGAAATTTCGCATTCGAAAGCAGCGGGCGCCTGGTGGTGTCTTCTGGAAATCGTCGGCCGGCCGGAGTCTTTCGAATGCAGGGTCGTCGATTCGTTCGTCGCTACGGCCACGATCGATCGATCAAGGGATTTTCCATTCTCGGTTCCGGCGATTTGATCTTCGCCGACTTTCGTCATCGGTTGTTTCGACTCGAAGACTTCGAGACTCGATCGCTCGTTTATGAGGATGATCGATTCGAATGGCTCAGCGATGTTGCCGTCAGCCGGCCGCCGAGCGACTCTCGCTGCACGATCCGGGGCCGGCTGACCGGCGGCGACGAGTTATTGCCCTTGACCCTCGTCTATGCAAAGGGTCCGGATCTGAGCTGGCGGCACGTCGAGGGGGTTCGGCCAGCCTCGAACGGCACCTATGTTCTCTCCGGCCTTCCCGCCGGTCGCTATTGGGTGCTGACCGATATTCGAGCCGACACGGGTGCCGATTGGGAGCCGGACTTTCGGCGCATCGACTGCCGAGGCACGGTCACCGGAATCGATTTCGTGCTGCGCTGATTCGGCGGTCGAGAATTCGATCGAGCCCGGAGATCCTCACCGTTTCGTAGGTCGCGTTCCTCGCGATTCTTGGGAGCTCGCGGGCGATTGTTGCCTTCATCGCTTCGCGGGCCGGCTCTGCTTTCGGGGTGGTCGAGGGATGGCCCGAGGGGGCCGTCTCGGTCCTCGTCGAGACCCTTTCCCGAGCTCGACCACCATCGTCGTCGACTTGGCACTGAGATCGTCGGTGATCTCGGGATCTTGAGACCAGGCTTGGCCTTTGGACGCGGGGCCATAGAGACCAAAGTAGTAGCGGTACATGCAATTGGTGTAGTTCTCGACGGTCAGGTAGTCCTGTCCCGAAGCCATGATGTTGGTGCCGAAGTGGAAGTTGTATCCCTTGTGATCTCCACCGGGCATGTCGCGCTCGCTGCCGATGGTGATTCCTTGTCCTACCTTGGGGACAGCGAACTGCTCGATTCCGTACTTCTTGCTGAGGCGGTTTTTCTGGCGCCGCTTCAGGCGGCTCCAGGCTCTGAGGGCGGCGAGGCGCGACAGGTTTCGTTTGAGCTCCCGTCGGAAGATTCGCCGGTAGATCTCGCTCGATATTCTCTCCGTTGTGGTCAGCAATCCGCCCGGGTATTGGTCGCCTCCGTCGTAGATCCATGCCTTGGTTCGCCAGCCGCCTCGGGTGATCCCCACAAAGCTGCCCGAACCGGGTTTCTTCGCTCCCAGCAATTCCTGCGCGGCGGTGCCGCAATCTCGGGTCAGATTGAGGGTCTTCCCGCTTTTCCAGTGCACCATCTTTAGTTTCTCGAGCCGGCGGCGGGTTTTCTTGCCGGGAATGGGAATGATGAGATGACCGTTGGTGATGATCTTGCCAATCGATCCGTTGCGCCGCAGCACTGCGTTGGAGCTCCGGACCAGTGAGCGTTCGGCCCAGGCGTCGCGCGTCTCGTGCCGAACGGCCATTCGGCCGTCGTCGGAGACACGGTTGTAGGGCTTGCCTTTGACCTTGGTGTAGCGCTGGACGAGATCGCCTTTCGCGGAGCGATCTGAGCCGCTGGTCGGCAGGAGCGCCGCGGCCGATTCGCCGCGCACCACCCGTTCCGCCACCTCTTCGGCGTTCCGCTCGTAGCGGTCTCCAGGCCTGCCGATTCCTCCGGCGAGCTCCAGTCCTTGTCGTTGCTGGACGACGTGGGCCGCTTCGTGGGCGGCCAGACGAAGGTCCGGCGGTTGCGCAAAGGCGATTCGTTCGCCGCTGGCATAGGCGGCGGCGCCGAGATCTCGGGTAGCTTCTCGAGCAGGGCCTCCGACGTGGGCTTTGATGGCCGAGAGACGGTGCCGCGGTCCGAACGATTGCTGAATTGGGGCGAGAAACGGCAGGGCTTCGGACGCGCCGGAAGTACCGCGCTGAGCGATTGCCAGCGGGTGTCGACGGCGGGCATTGGGATCTGCACGGCGTTTGGTGCGCGTCGCCGCGCTCTGGTCAGCGGATCTGGGTTTGGGCGATCGAGCTTTCAGGAAAGATCTCCTCATCGCTATTCCGCCCTACTCGTCGCTGAAAGCTGGTGAGAACGGCGGGTTCGATTGCGATTGGTTTTTTGAAAGAGGACAGCTTTCCAGGAGCTGGCTTGGCCGAGACGGAAAAGTTACCGCCGATGAGCCTGGAAAATGCCCCGGGGCAAGCCGCAACCCGGTCGGACGCTGGAAGAGGCGGTGTTCGGACGACACCTAGTCGCGCTGGGACCGTTCCTCGATCCGGCGGCGCAGTCCTGCGATCTCCTCGCCGGTCGCCGGTCGCCAGATTCTGCGCTCGCGGCGTCGCTCGATGGCACCTGGGGTGTAGCGGATCGAGGTCACCAGCTTGCCGTCGCCATTGAAGACGTGGGCCCGGCCGCGGGCGCCGAGCACCACCAAGGTTTTCTGGCGGGTGTCGAACAGCAACTCCTCTTCGCCGGCCCGGGCCAGGTCGGCGAGGGCCATGTGAGTGGGGCGATCGCCCTGGCGATGGCGCTGCTGACCATGACGGGTCTTGCGGTCCTTGGCCCGGCGGGCCTTTTCGAGGCGGCGGGCGAGGCCGTTGAGGAGGTTGGTGAGGCGCTTGCCGAGGGGCACCGTGTCGCCCTTGCCGCGATAGGTGATTTGGTCGAGGGCGGTTTGCGCCCAGCGCACCGGCTCGAGCCAAGGCAGATCGCCGAGGCGATCGTAGAGGTTTTCGAGCGGCTGGCCGTCGGGGCCGAGACCGAGCACGTTGAGGCCGAAACGGCGGCGGCCGCGGCGATGGCGAGTCGAAACCAGTTGAAAGGACAACGCCACGGCGGAGGGGCGACCGGAGGGATCGGGAACCGAGTACCAGCCCGAGGCCACCTGGCCGTGGAGGCGGAAGCCGGTGGTGCGGTCGCGGTAAGCGGGGAGCAGGTCGCGGGTCAGGTCGCCGCTGCGCAGGGTGTGGGCGAGCAGCGCCGGCGGGCGCTCGTAGAGGCGGTCGACGCGCTTGTCACCGCGTTCGAGCAGTAGCTGGCCGAAGTCGATGAACTGCGGCAGCCCCGTCGAGCCGTAGCCCCGGAACACCTCTCGGCTCGAGGTCGGCGCCGCATGATCGCAATCGGGAGTTCGGCAGCGCAGGCAGAAGATGCGCCCCGGGCGGAAGGCGGCTCGGTGGGCCAGCAGCCCTTCGATGGCGCGGTCGAGCTGGGTGGCGAGGTTGTCGGCGGTCGACCGCACACCGCCGTTGCGCAGCGCCGTCGAGAGGCTCAAGGGCAGGTCCAGGGTCTCGTCCCCGGAGCGCATCAGGTGTCCCCAGGGATGGCCCTCGATGCGCACCCGCAGCTCTTGCGCCAGCAGCTCGACGGCCTTCTCCAGGCGTTGGTTTCTTCGTGTCAAGTCAAGCGCCCTCTCGCCGACGATTCTATGTCGCGCTGCCGAGGACGAGCGGCCGAGGTTATGATCTCCTTTCGCGGCGCCGGCGATCCGGCGCCCTGAGCCAACCCCGAAAAGGAGTCCAGCCGTGCCTGCCAAGAAGATCCTGCCGATTGTCCTGCTGCTGACCCTCGTCCTGGCCCCGGTCGCCTTCGCGGAGACCTATGGCGCGGGAGTGAAGGAAACCGAGACCACCTCCATCGCCAAGATCGTGGCCGACCCCGACGCCTTCGACGGCAAGCGCGTCCGGATTGCCGGCGAAGTGCTCCAGGTGTGCCCGATGGAAGGTTGCTGGATGGAGCTCCAGGAAGGCGAGGATGGCGACAAGATCCGCGTCAAGGTGCAAGACGGCGTGATCGTCTTTCCGGCCTCGGCGGTAGGCAAGAATGCCGTCGCCGAAGGGGTCGTCGAGCTGCTGCCGATGAAGCGCGAGGCCTATGTTCGCTGGCTCCGTCATCTGGCCGACGAGCAGGGCAAAGAGTTCGACGAGGCGAGCGTCGGCGAGGGCCCCTACCGCCTGATTCAGGTGCGCGGCGAGGGGGCCGAGATCGCCGATGAAGAAGGCTGAGGCCGGCGCCGAGCTGCGCGGCCGGCGCTGGATCTACCGCGGCTCGGTGATCGACCTGTCGGTCGAGTCGCTGCGCCTGCCCAATGGTGCCGATCTCGATCTCGAGCTGATCCATCACCAGGGCGCCGCCGCGGTGGTGCCGATGATCGGCGATGAAGTGGTGATGGTGCGGCAGTATCGCCACGCCGCCGGCGGCTGGCTGTACGAAATTCCAGGCGGCAAGCTCGATGGCGACACGCCCGAGGATTGCGCCCGCCGGGAGGTCGAGGAAGAGGTCGGCTATCGCGCTGGCGAGCTGGTCTCGCTGGGATGGATCTGGACCACGCCGGGCTTCACCGACGAGAAGATCTGGCTTTACCTGGCCCGCGATCTCGAGCCGACCCGCCAGGCCCTCGAAGAGTACGAAGTGCTCGAAGTGGTGCGCTTGCCGATGGCCGAGGCCGTGCGCCGCGCCGCCAGCGGCGAGATTCCCGACGCCAAGACCGTCTGCGGCCTGCTGCGGGCGTCGTCCGTCCTCTAGCAGGCTGCTGAAAAAGCCGTCGGCAACCTGCTCCCGAGCCCGGAAGGGCCCGGCGCCCCCGGCTCGGCGGCGGCAAGGCCGCCGCGACGGGAGAAGAGGCCCAAGAACCACGCTTCTTGGGCCGGAGAGGGGCGCTCAGCCCGGGACGCGCAGTCAGGGGCGCGTAGCCCCTCTCGGAAAAAACAGCTAGCAGCGCCGAAAAGTCTCGATCCTTGGCAGGCTTGGTTCCCAAGTGCTCCCGAGCCCATCGGGCGAGGCGGCGGCAGGGCCGCCGAGGACGGGGGTGAAGGCGCGCGACATGCGCGCGCGCCTGAGGGGGGCGCCTCTAGCCCCCCTGGACCAAGACATACTCCTGAAATCCGTGCCGTAGCAGGAAAGAGCGGTCGACGCGATACTGCGGCGCCAGGTTGGCGAGCTCGGCGGGCGGGAGACGCTGGGTCGGACGGGTCTTGGTGGAAGGGTAGCGGTACTCGAGGTCGGCCTCGCCACGCAGGACGAAGGAGCCCGGTTCGAGGGGCATTTGGGCGTGGGAGGCGATCATGGTGAAGACGCGAGTGCCCGCTGCGCTCTGCTCGGCGAGGTGACGGAACAGGCTGCGGGTGGTCTCCCGCGGCAGGTAGCTCGGCAGGTCCCAGGCGAGGACCAGATCGGGGGGCTCCTGGAGGTCGATCAAGCGCCGGAACTGGCCGACGGGGTCCTCGCCATGGAGGGAGCGGTAGAGGTCCGCGACCTGCAGGCGGCAAGGGAAGCGTTGGGAAAAGTAGTCCAGGTTCTCGCCCATGGCGGGACCGAGATCGAGAATCGACAATCTCTCGGCGTTCTCGAGCTCCGCGAAAACCAGCCCCAACGCCGGAGAAGGGTGAATCTCCGGCGTCGGCTCGGTCGGTACCGTCGGCGCGGGGGCCTTGCGTCGAAACCAAGCCATCGGCGGACTCAGCGGCGCTGGCCTCCCCCACCGGCCGAGGCCGCCTTCGGGCTGCCGGAGCCAGCGGGCTTCTGCTGCTCTTTGGTGCTCGGGCTCGGCTTCGCCGGAGGCGCCTTGGAGGTGCCCGGCTCCATGTCGATCGAGCCCTTGAACTGGGCGCCGTCTTCGAGACTGACTCGGGGCGCGGTGATGTTGCCGCGCACGTTGCCCGAGCGACTGACGAAGATCTGCTCTCCCGACGTCAAGTTGCCCTCGACGCGGCCCTCGACGCGGATCGTGCGGCCCACGATGTCGGCCTTGACCCGCCCCTGCTCGCCGACCACGACGTCATTGTTGGGCAGGTCCACCTTGCCTTCGACCTGACCCTCGATGCGCAAGTCTTCGCCGCCGGATAGCTCGCCTTGAATGCGAATCGACGAGCCGATGACGGCGGCGGGACCGCCGCTACTGGGTTTGGCTGGGGCCGGACGGCTCGGAGCAGGGGTCGCCGCGGCGGGTGTGGCGGATGCTTCATCCTCGGTCTTTTTCCACATGACGGGATCTCCTCGAAGGTTTTAGCCCATAGAAAATAGAGAATGAATAACCTGGGGTCAAGGCTCCGGCGAGCAATTGTTGGATTTTTTCTGGGTGATGAAACGTCGTCGCCCGTTGAATCGACGATAATTCCAGCAGAGGCCGTTTGTTGGGTTTGAAAATTGATTAGAAATCTTTTCTCGAGGCGGTTCATGGAGCGCTGTTCAAGAGGCTCGCGGCCAACCGATCCTCCGCTTCGAGGCCAGGAGTCGAAGCGATGAAAAGAAAAATCTGCCCGTGGAGTGTCCTGCTGTCCTGCCTGGTCGCCTTGACCTTCACCGGCTCCGCCTTCGGAGCCCTCCACTACGAGGCCGAGTCGTCCGTCGCGACCGACGGCCAGCCACCCCTGGCGACTCGCATCGAGGCCTGGGTCGATGGCGAGCGGTCGCGCATCGATATCGTCGAGAGCAGCAACCCGCTGCTGCCGGCCGGTTCCTACCTGGTGACTCAGGATGGCGGCCAGACCGTCCTGCGGGTCGATCCCAAGGCCGAGACCTACGCGGTCTTCGACGTCGACGGTCTGCTCAAGGTGGCCGGCACCATGCTCGGCGGACTGCAGGGGATGCTGCGTCTTCAGATCTCCGACCCGGTGGTGGAGAAATTGGTCGACGAAGAGTCCGAGGATCTCTTCGGTCTCGCCACCCGGCACGTGCAGTACCGCACTACTTACGAGCTCCAGATCAAGGCCTTGGGCATGAAGCGCCGGCAGCAGGTCGAGCGCCTGCAGGATCTCTGGATGACGAGCGACATCGAGGATCCGGCGATGACCGTCTGGCTGCGCAGCCGCTCCCAGGCGACCGGTAACGAAGACCTCGACCGACTGATCGCCGCCGAGCTCGACAAGGTCGAAGGATTGACCCTGAAATCCACCGAGACCTCCACCAGCACGGACAAGAAGGGGCGCCAGTCGGTCACCCGTTCGACCCTCGAAGTCACTTCCTTCGAGCGCGGCGCCGAGCTCGGCGATGACCGGGTTCGGGTGCCGGCGGAGTACCGCGAGGTCGAGCCGATCACGACTCCTGGTCAGCAGGAGGGGGGCGGCAACCCCTTCAAGGGCGTGTTCGGCAGGGGCCGGTAGGGGGCGATATTCAGGGCGACCGCGCAATGGGCTTCGCGCCCGCTTCTCGTCGGGGTCACAGGCGCGCCGGGAAACAGTAGACTCCCCGCCGATGGGACTTCGCGCCACCTTTCTGGGAACCGGTACCTCGACCGGCGTGCCCGTGATCGCCTGCTCCTGCGACGTCTGCCGGTCGTCCGACGGGCGCAATCGCCGGCTACGATCGAGCCTGCTGGTCGAGAGCCCCGAGGTGGTGCTCTGGATCGACACCACGCCTGACTTTCGCCAACAGGCGCTGCGTCAGGGGGTCGAGCGCATCGATGCGGTGCTCTTCACCCATGCCCACGCCGACCACATCTTCGGCCTCGACGACCTGCGGGTGTTCAATTTCCGCCAGCGAGCGGCGATTCCCTGCCACGGCTCGGTGGCCACGCTGGAGGCTCTTCGGCGTACCTTTGCCTACATCTTCGAGCCCGGTTGCGAGGGCGGCGGCAAGCCCCAGATCGAGCTTGTACCGGTCACCGGAGGATTCCGTCTCGGGGACCTCGAAGTGCAGCCGGTGCCGGTATTTCACGGCTCCCTCGAGGTGCTCGGTTTCCGCTTCACGGCGGGCTCCGCCTCGCTCGCCTATGTCACCGACTGCTCACGCATTCCGGTCACCAGTGAAGATCTCCTGACGGGCGTCGACACGTTGATCCTGGGGGCCTTGCGCTATCGTTCCCATCCGACCCATTTCACCGTCGAGGAGGCCATCGCCGCGGCCCAGCGATTGGCCGCCCGGCGCACCTTCTTGACCCATCTCTCGCACGAGGTCGATCACGCGGCACCGCGGATCGAGCTGCCGCCGGAGGTCGCCTTCGCCCATGATGGACTCGTACTCGAAGTGGATTGATGGACCGGTGCCGAGCGGCCGCAGGGTGGCGGGCCGCGTCACACCGCCGTCGTCGAAGAGCCTGACCCACCGCTATCTCAACCTGGCGTTGCTGGCCCGACGTCCGCTCGTCGTCGAGCGTCCCCTCGAGGCCGAAGACACGCTGCTCTTCCGGGAGGCGCTGGCGGCGATCGGTTTCGCCGTCGAGGCGGACGGTGACCGCCTGCGGATCCGGCCGCCTGTCGCGCCGGCGACAGCGGCCGACATCTTGTGCGGCAACGCCGGCACCATGTTTCGGTTCGTCGTCGCCAGCCTGGCGACCTTGCCGGGAGCCTGGAGGGTCGATGGCGTGCAGCGTCTGCGGGAGCGGCCGATCGCCCCGTTGACGGCGGCCCTCGCCGAGCTCGGGGTCGAGCTCGAGGGCGGCGACCGGGCTCCGCTGACGGTGCGTGGACCGAGCTTGGCGGGCGGCGCGACGAAGCTCGATGCCGGAGCGTCGAGCCAGTACCTGTCGGCTCTCCTGATGGCGGGGCAGCGGGCGACCGGACCGGTCACGATCGAGGTGTCGGCGCTCACCTCGCTGCCCTATGTCGACCTCACCCTGCAAGCGCTGGCCGATTTCGGCGGGCGGGTCGAGAAGCTCGGTGCGGGCCGCTGGCGCACCGTGCCGAGCGCTCTCGATGGTTGCGACCGGGTACGGGTCGAAGGCGACTTTTCCGCCGTTGGTTACCCGGCCGCCGCGGCGGCCCTGAGCGGTGGAGAGGTCACCATCGACGGTGTTCGTCGCGACAGCCGACAGGGGGATCGGGGCTTCCTCGCGGTGCTCGAGACGATGGGGGCAGAGGTGCAGTGGAACGACGGCTCGGTGCGGGTGCGCGGCCCGGCCGTCCTCGAGGGGCTGACGGCGGACCTTTCGGCGATGCCCGACCAGGTTCCCACCTTGGCGGCCCTGGCGCCCTTCGCCCGCGGCGTCACGCGGATCACCAACGTGCCCCACCTGCGGGTCAAGGAAAGCGACCGCCTGGCCGCCATGGCCGAGGAGCTGACGCGGGTCGGCGCGACCGTCGAGGAGCTCGACGATGGCCTGGTGATTCCGGGAGTTTGGGCCGACGGGCCGACTCCCGAGACGCCGTTCGAGACCTCCTCCCACGGCGATCATCGCATCGCCATGAGCCTGGCCCTGGTCGGCCTGCGGCGCTCCGCGATCACCATCGGCCAGCCGGCGGTGGTGAACAAGTCGTACCCGGCCTTTTGGCGCGATCTCGCTCGCCTCTTGGACTGATTCGACCGGCGTCTTCGTGGTAGTCTTTGCGCGAGTTTTACGCAAAGAGAATTCTTCAGATTTAAAGCGAGGGTCGTCATCCCGCTGGAAGATCTGTGCCACCCGGTCGCGCAGCCGGCCGAACCGCAGGACCTCGCCCTTTCCGAGGCGGCGCCGGGACTCACCGACCGAGAGCGCTTGGCTGTTCTCCTTCAGGCAGCGGCTCTGCTCGCCCTGCTGGAGCGCTGCGGTGGTCGCATCGTGGCGCCCTGGCAGGGTGCCAAAGTCGCCTCCGGTGCTCTCCTGCGCGGCGTTTCCGTGGCCTCCGGGCGCTCCTCTCGGTTGCCCCAGGATCTGCTGCGACTGCTCCTCGGTCGACTCTTCGGTGGCGTCGAAGTGGCCGGCCGGGGTGAGGCGCGGCGAGTGGCTCGGGCTCTGCTCGAGCACTGGAACCTCGGCCTGATTCCGATCTCCGTCGATCGCGCCGTCGAGCAAATCCTCGACCAGGCGCGGTTCCTCTGGCAGGAGTCCTTCGCCGAGGCTCGCCTGGCGCTGGCCGGCGAGGGTCCGGCGGGGGAGGTCCTGTTGGCCGGTCCGGCGGGCTGGCGTCACGCCGTGGCGAGGGTCGGACCGGACTACTCGGCGGTCGCCCGCTGTCTGCGCGGGGCCCAGGCCGCCAAGCTGTGGAGTGAACGCGCTACCGGAGGGCGCCTCGGACGCCTCGAAAGGGCCCGCCGCTGGCTCGCCAACGGTCGCTTCGAGCGGGCGGTCGGAGAGGTCAAGGGGGTTGCTGGCGTGGCCGCGGTCACCCTCCGCTTGCAGGGGCAGTACCTGCTGGGCCAGCTCGGTCCGGCGCGGCGGACCCTGGGAAAGCTCGATCCTGGCGAGTTGACGGCGGCGGAGGCGGTCGAGATCGCCCCCTGGGCGCAGCGCATCCTGATCGGCCGGGGCGATCCCGAGGGAGCCCGGGAGTGGGTCGATGCGGCTTTGCGGCGGGCGCGCCGAGGCAAGCGCGAGAGCCGCGCCCGGGCCCACCTGCTGGCCGCCTGGGAGGCCTGGGACCACGGCGATCTGAAGCAGATGGATCGGGCCCTCGAGGGAGCCCGCTGGTTGCGCGACGAGGCAACGGACGGCTGGCGCTGGTGGCAGGCCGACGGGCTGCGCCGGCTGTCCGAGGGCCGCCCCGAGGCGGCCGTCATCAGCCTCGAGCAGGGGCTCAAGGGGCGACGCTCGCTGCGGCGCTTCGAGGCGGCGGCGCTGTGGAACGACCTCGGCGTGGCGCGCGGCGAGACCGGCGATCTGGCCGGCGCCGAACGGGCCTTTCTGCACGCCTTGCGCCTTTATCGCGGCTGTGATGGCCCGCGGGCGGTGACCCTCGGTCTTTCGAATCTCGCCGAGATTCGCCTCCGCCGTGGACGCCTGGCCGGTGTCGAAGCGGTGATCGAACGATCGCTGCTCGAAAACCGGCGCTCGGGAAACGTCCGCGGCCTGGCCTTCGATACCGGCCTGGCGGCGCGCCTCGAGCTGGCGCGCGGCCGGCCGGCGGCGGCCCTCGAGATGTGTCGCTCGGCGCGCGATGATCTGCAGCGGCGGGGTCTCGAGGGTCAGGACGAGTTGATGCGGCTGCTCGCCGGCCGGGCGCTCGGTTGGCTCGGTCGGCCCGATGAGGCCCGCGAGGAACTCAGCGGTCTGGGGCCGGCGGCCCTGGGGCAGATCGAGCCCGAGGAGCGACCGGCTCTGTGGGCCTTGGCGGGCGATCGCGAGAAGGCCGCGGCCGAGATCGGCGAGAGCCGCCTGTGGCGACTGCTGCTCGGGGGAGAAGAAGTTGCGCCAGAGGTCTGGCGTGAGCTCGAAGGCCTCGAGCCGCTGCGCGCCGCGCGCTGGGTCTTCGATCTCGAGCTGTTGTTCCCAGGGCGCTCCCCGGCGCGCTGGCGGCGCCGCGCCTTGTCGACCCTGCGGCGGGTCGGCGCCGGCCTGCTGGCGGAACAGCTGGAGGGCCGTGAGGAAGGGCCCTGGGCCGCCATCGTACGGTTTCTGCGCGCCGAGTCGACGACCCCCGCCGCCGCCGCGCGACTACTCGAGGAGGCCGGTTACAGCGACGCGCGGGTGGTGTGGACCGCCGGTTCCGAGCTGTGCGTGATCCAGGATGGACGCGGCGGCCCGGAAGGTCTCGAGGCGTCCGCCGGCGGCGGTGAGCTCAGCCTCTATGTACCCCAGCTCGATGCCGTCCTCGAGGCTTTCTTCTGGCTGATCGCGCGAAATCTCGAGGTGCCCAGCACTCCCCGAGCCGCTGCGGCCGGGGGGATCGTGGGAGAAAGTCCAGCCCTGCTCCAGGCCCTCGAGCGCTTGAAGCGCCTGGCGCCGGAAGATCTGCCGGTGCTCATCCGTGGCGAGAGCGGCACCGGCAAAGAGCTGTTCGCTCGCCGGCTTCACGACCTCAGTCGTCGCCAGGACGAGGCCTTTCTGGCGGTCAATTGCTCGGTGTTGACCGGATCCCTGTTGCTTTCGGACCTCTTCGGTCATGTCCGCGGCGCCTTTACGGGGGCCGACCGGGACCGCAAAGGGGTCTTCGAGACCGCCGACCGTGGCACGGTCTTTCTGGATGAGATCGCGGATCTACCGGGCGATGCTCAGGGCATGTTGCTGCGGGTCTTGCAGGAAGGAGAGGTGCGCCCCGTCGGCTCGGCCGAATCGAGGCGGGTGGACGTTCGGGTGGTGGCGGCGAGCCATCGCGACCTCGCCGAGATGGCACTCCAGGGAGCCTTTCGACACGACCTGTTCTACCGTCTGCGCGGCGCCGCCGTCGAGCTGCCCGCCCTGCGCCAGCGGGGCGACGACATCTTGCTGCTCGCCGACAGCATTCTGGCGGGTCGTGGACGATTGAGCGCGGCGGCTCGTCGAGCCATGCTGGCGCACCGCTGGCCCGGTAATGTGCGCGAGCTCGAGAACTCGCTCAAGGCGGCCCTGGCGTTGAGTGGCGGGCGGGTGATCGAGCCTCGACATCTCGAGCTCCTAGAGCAGCCGGTCAGCGCTGACGAGGACTATCACCGAGCGGTCGAGGGGTTCCGTCGTCAGCTGGTGGAGTCGGCCCTCGAGCGCGCCGACGGCAATCGCGCGGCGGCGGCTCGTCAGCTCGGACTCACTCGCCAGGCCTTGTCCTATCTGGTCAAGAAGCTCGATCTCCGTCTCTGAATCGAGGTCCCGTAAAGACTTCGCAGCAGCGTCAGGTCAGCAAGGGCCTGAGCTGGCGGGCGATCGCTTCGAGGCCGTTGCGATCGTGCTCGTCGAAGGCCGCCGGCTGGTGAGAATCGAGGTCGAGAACGGCGATCAGCTCGCCCTGGTGATCGTGAATCGGAACCACGATTTCGGAGCGGGAGTCGGGATCGCAGGCGATGTGGCCGGGAAACTGATGCACGTCGGCCACCACTTGGGTCTTCTGCTCGCGGGCCGCGGCGCCGCAGACGCCCTTCTCGAAGTCGATTTCCAGACAGCCCACCGGCCCCTGGTACGGGCCGACCCGGAGCTTGCCCGGCGCGACGACGCGATAGAAACCCGTCCAGCTCGCCTGCGGGACGTGTGAGTGAATGACGGAGGCGACCGTTGCCATGATGGCGACGGCATCGTCGATACCCTCGAGGAGGGCCGAGATTTCCTGCTGGGCTTGATCGTAGCGGCTACTCATGAGGGCGATCCTAGCTCGGATTGCTCACCGATGTTCGACGACATGACCGGTTGATCTCAGGTCGAAGAGGCCCTTCGAGGGCAGCGCCAAAGGCTTACTGTACCGCCGGCTCGAACCGTTTTGCCAATTCGGATAGAATCTGCCGGTCTCGAGTGACCGGTCCTCGGTCCATTACCCCGATTACAGCCCATTCTGTTTTTTGGAGATCTCAATGTCGATTCAAGTCGGCCAAACTGCCCCGGACTTCTCTCTGGTTCGCAACCCTGGTGAAAATCCCGTCAGCCTGTCCGATTTCGGCGGTCAGAAAAATGTCGTGTTGCTCTTCTTCCCCCTCGCATGGAGCTCCGTCTGCACCGCCGAATTGTGCTCGACTCGCGACAGCTATCAGCAGTACGGGGACCTCGATGCCGAGGTCGTGGGAATCAGCGTCGACAGCCCCTTCGCGCTCCAGGCCTGGTCGCGGGAGCAGTCCTTCCCGTTCCCGCTGCTGTCCGACTTCAACAAGGACGTCTCGAAGTCTTACGGTGCCCTCTTTGAAGACCTGATGGGCTTTCGTGGCGTTTCGAAGCGGGCCGCCTTCGTGATCGACAAGAGCGGTGTGGTGCGCTATGCAGAGGTTCTCGAGAGTGCCGGGGATCAGCCGAACTTCGATGCCATTCGAGAGGTGCTCGGTCAACTTTCGTGATTTGAAGGTTGCGAGAAATATCAGTAGCCGTCTATTAAACCATTGACTTCATCATTGATGGCCTCGATAATGGTAAAGGCGATGATCGAAAAGGAAGTGTTTTCGCCTAGTTCTTATATGAGAAGTCAAGTGATCGTTCCTGAGGAGGCGACCCCGAAATGGCAAACGCCAAGTTGTTGACCCTGTCCGAAGTCTCGAGGCGGACAAAGATCTCGATGCCCACGTTGCAGCGGTACAAAAAAGAATTCCAAGATCGCATCCCTTCGGAGGGCGAGGGCCGGAAGCAGCGATATCCGATCAAGGCCCTGGAGGTCTTCAAGGCGATCAAGAAAGAGAACGTTGGCAAGCGTGGTCGGCCCCGCAAGGCGGCCGCCGCAGCGAAGCCGAAGGCCCCCAAGGCGAGTCGCCGCGGTCGGCGCACGACGGCTGCGAAGAGTCAAGCGGCGCCGGCAAAGGCGGAGACCTTGATGACCCTGACCCAGGCATCCAAAGAGACCGGTATTTCTTACCCGACTCTGGTGCGCTACACCAAGGTCTTTGCCAGCCAGATCCCGCACGAGGGGACGGGGCGTAAGCGGCGTTATCCGGCTGCGGCGTTGGATGTGTTTCGCAAGCTGCGTTCGGAGAGCGATTCCCGCCGCGGTCGTCGCGGGCCTCAGAAGGCGAAGGCGGCTCCGGCCAAGCGCAAGGCTGCTCCGCGCAAGGCCGCGGCGGCGAGCGAAGGCGATCTGGTAAAGCGAATTCAGGCGCTCGAGAGCTCGCAGGCGAGTCTCGAGAAGCAGGTTCGTGCCTTGATCAAACAAAACATGAAGCCGCTCAAGGTGACGATCCAGCGGGTTTGATCAAGCCGCAGTCCGTAGTTGGAAAAAGAAACCACCCGTTTCGGGTGGTTTTTTGTTGTTATCGAAGTTTCTGATTCGGCCCTCTGGTCGGTCGAAGAGAGTACCTGGCTGATCCCCATGGGGCGCGCCGTGCGCATCGTCTTTGGTAGATCTCTTGGCCCGTCAGAGGCTCTCAAAGATGATCCCAACCGACGGCGGTCAAGGGCCGAGGGCCCTTCTCGCCCTTTCGAAATAGCCCGCGGCGAGCGATCAATCGTCCGATCGGTGAACAGCGAAATTTCCGCGGCGGGGTGGCGCCGGCAGGCAGAGTGAACAAAAGAACATAGTCCTCTCCGCCACCCAAGGCGAGCTCGACTTCGTCGAGATCGAGCTTGGCGGCGAGGCGATCGCTGCTGGCCGCCAAGGGAATCCGCGAGATGTCGATCTCGGCTCCGACACGGCTCTCTCGGCACAGACGTTCGAGATCGAGCAAAAGGCCATCGGAGAGATCGATGGCCGCGATTGGAAAGGGCATCGCGGCGAGAGCTCTTCCCAGATCGAGCTGAGGGGTTGGCTGTAGGTGGCGCCGGATAGCTCGTTTGGCGGCGGCCGCTTCGCTGCGGGAGAGCTGCAAGTCCGTCGGCAGACGACAGGAGCGAGGCGCGAGCCAGCCGCCGGTCTCGATCAGCTTGCGACCGAGGGCCGATTCGCCAACCGAGCCTCCCAGCCAGAGTCGGTCTCCGGCGCGACCGTTGGCGCGCTCGAGCCATTTTCCTCGCCGTTCGCCGGTCACGGTCATGGTGGTGATCACACGGTCCGGCTGGTGCGCCAGATCGCCGCCGGCGAGCACCAGACCGTAACGCTCACAGGCTGCCAGAAGTCCGGTGAAAAAGCGCCGGTGATCGAAATCACGGGGCGCCGCCACGGTGACGAAGGCATAGCGTGGCTCGGCGCCCATGGCCGCCAGGTCCGAGAGGTTGACGGCGGTCAGGCGCTGGCCGAGGAGGCGCGGGTCGAGGTCCGGCGGGAAGTGAACCCCGGCGATCTGGCTGTCGACGCTGACGGTGGACTCCGGGCCCGCCGGCAGCACCGCGCCATCGTCTCCCGGACGGGGATGCTCCGGGCCGCCGTCGAGGCGGCGCCGCAGCCAGCGCAGCAGGCGATCTTCGTTCGCCGCCATTTCGAGACGGAGTCCTCAGCGACGCTTGCGGCGCGCCGCCAGGGTCTGATCGAGAACTTCGGCCATCGAATCGACGAATCGAAACTCGATGCCCTTCTGCAGTTTCTCGGGCACTTCGGCGAGATCCCGCTGGTTGAGCTTTGGTACCACCACGGTGGTCACGCCGGCGATCTTGGCCGCCATCACTTTTTCTTTCAAACCACCGATCGGCATGATGTCGCCGCGCAGAGTGATCTCGCCGGTCATCGCGACCCGCCGGTCGACCGGGCGTCCGGTGAGCACCGAGATCACCGCCGTCGCAATGGTGATTCCAGCGGAGGGACCGTCTTTCGGAATCGAGCCCGCCGGAGCGTGGATGTGGATGTCGTGGTGGGAGAAGAAGTCGGCATCGGCGCGGCGGTCTTCGGCTGCAAAGGAGCGGGCAAAGGAAAGGGCGGCCTGGGCCGACTCCTGCATGACGCTGCCGAGCTGGCCGGTGAGCAAGAGCTTGCCCTTGCCCGGCACGGCGATGGCTTCGATGAACATCAGGTCGCCGCCGGTGGCGGTCCAGGCGAGGCCGGTGGCGACGCCGACGCGATCCGTCGCCATCAACTCCTCGCCGTGATGGCTGGGAGGGCCGAGGAGCTCCTCGAGCTCGCCGGCCTCGATCACCCGGGGCTCGCCGCGCTCTTCGTCGGCTTCGAGCTTGCGCGCCACTCCGACCGCCACCTTGCGGAAGACCCCGGCGAGACTGCGCTCGAGGTTGCGCAGTCCGGCTTCGCGCGTGTAGTCGCGGATCATGCGCTCGACGGCGTCGGCGGTGAGATCGACATCGTCCGTCTCCAGGCCGTTCTCGACCATTTGCTTGGGAATCAGGTGGCGCTGAGCGATCTCCAGCTTTTCCGCCGCCGTGTAGCCTGACAGGCGAAGGACCTCCATGCGATCGAGAAAGGCTGGCTGAATCGGCTCGAGGAGGTTGGCTGTAGCGATGAAGAGGACCTTCGAGAGGTCGTAGGGAACCCCCAGGTAGTGGTCGACGAAGCCCGAGTTCTGCTCCGGATCGAGCACTTCGAGAAGAGCCGACGACGGGTCGCCTCGGTAGTCGGCCCCGAGCTTGTCGATCTCGTCGAGCATGAAGACCGGGTTGGCCGTCCCGGCTTGCCTCAGTCCTTGCAGAATGCGCCCCGGAAGGGCGCCGACGTAGGTTCTGCGGTGACCGCGGATCTCCGCCTCGTCGCGAACTCCGCCCAGCGACAGGCGGAAGAACTGACGATCGAGAGCGCGGGCGATGGAGCGTCCGAGGGAGGTCTTGCCGACCCCTGGAGGACCGACGAAGCACAACAGAGGTCCGCGTGCGTCGTCCTTCAGCTTGCGCACTGCCAGATACTCGAGGATCCTCTCCTTGATCTTGGCGAGCCCGAAATGATCCTCGTCGAGCACCCGCTGGGCAATGCCGAGGTCGAGGCGGTCGGTGCTCGAGTGGTTCCAGGGCAATGCCGTCATCCAGTCGAGGTAAGTGCGGATGATCGAGGTTTCAGCGCTCTCCGGGTGACTCTTCTCGAGCCGCCGGATCTGGCGCTCGAGCTCCTCGAGAGCTTCCTCCGGGATTGCCTTCTCGCGCGCCAACTGGCGGTAGTTGTTGATCTCGTCGCGCAGCTCATCGCCTTCGCCGAGCTCGTCCTGAATCGCCTTGAGCTGCTGACGCAGGAAGTAGTCGCGCTGGCTGCGGTCCATTTCGCCGCGCGCCTGGTTGGAAATCTCGTGCTGCATGGTCAGCACCTGGATTTCCCGCGCCAGCAGGCCGCTGACCTTGCCGAGGCGTTCCAGGGGATCGAAGGTTTCGAGAACCTCTTGGGCTTCCTGGGCCGGTAGCTCGAGGTTGCTCGCCGCCAGGTCGCTCAGCCGGCCCGGCTGCTCGAGGTTGGCGGCGATCACCATCACTTCCGGCGAAATATTCTTGCCCAGGGCGGAGGCGCGATCGAGGTTCTCTTTGACGCTGCGCATCAAGGCCTCGAGCTCCAGGGGCTCGAGCTCGGGCTCGCTCTCCGGCATCGTGGAGATCTGCGCCTGCAGGAAAGGCTCGGTCTGACTGAGGTGCTCGACGCGAGCGCGGCTATGGCCCTGCACCAGGATCCGGATGCGGCCGTCCGGCAGCTTGAGCATGCGCATGATCACCGCCACCGTGCCGATGGTGTGGAGGTCCTCGGGGCCCGGGCTCTCCAAATCCTCTCCGAGCTGGGAAACCAGCATCACCATACGGTCGCCGGAGGCGAGCGCGCGATCGACCGCCTCGACGCTGGCGTCCTGACTGATCGACAGGGGAACGATGATGTACGGAAACACCACCGTGTCCTTGAGCGGTAGGACCGGCAGCACGTCCGGAACGATTTCTGCTTTCGCCTTGGGCCTCAAAATCTCACTTCCTTCACGTCGTGGGGGCAGATCTTACCGGCCGTGGCGCTGCGCGGGATGCGCGCCGCTGGTGCCGATCGTCGATCGGGCCGATCTCGCGAGCTCGAGAGTCGAGGTCCCAGGAGGAGGGAGCGGCTCAGGATAAAGACTTGATGTCTTCCTGATTGCCGACCAGCCCTTTGAGCACATCCATGAAGGCGTCGATGTCCTCGAAGCGGCGATACACCGAGGCGAAGCGGACGTAGGCCACCTGATCGAGGCCCTTGAGGCTCTCCATGATGAAGGCGCCGAGCTCCTGGGTGGAAATCTCGCGGTCTTCTTTGACGTGCAGCATGGATTCGGCTCGGTCGGCGATCTCTTCCAGGCTGCGGGACGACACCGGACGCTTTTCGCACGCCTTGAAGAGCCCGGCGAGGAGCTTCTGACGGCTGAAGTCCTGGCGCGTGCCGTCGCTTTTGACGACGCGGTAGGGAATGTCCTCGATCTGCTCGTAGGAGGTGAAGCGGCGGGCACATTCGAGGCACTCGCGGCGTCGGCGAATGGTGTCGCCATCGCGGCTCTCGCGGGAATCGACCACGCGATCTCGGTTGGCCGAGCAGAAAGGGCACTTCATGGCCGGCCGGGGTTACTCCCGGGCTTGCAGCGCGATGCGCAAGCGCAGCAAGAGCTTTTCGAGCTCGCTCGGGTTTTCGAGATCGATGTGCAGGCCACGGACGGCATCGACGACGTTGCTGTCGCCGTCTTCGACCTGGAGGGACAGCGTGACCCGCCGCACGCGCTCGAAGTCGGCCCGTTTCAGGGTCAGGGCAAGGCTGCGGTGGAGCTCGCCGAGGCCGTTGCTCGAGGGCTCCGGAGTCGGCCCGAAGGACGGCGTCGGCGCTGCCGGTTTCCGGGGCGGCGGTGGCGCTGCCTTCTGCGGTGGGGCGGCTGCCTTGGCCGGCGGCGGCGCCGGTGCCTTGGCTGCGGGCGGCGGCGCTTTGGCCGGTGCCGCCTTCGCCGCCTTCTTGCCGCTCGGCTTGGCGAGGGCGGCTTTGCGCAGTTGGTCGAGCTCTCCCAGCACGTCACGATCCTTGAGCTGAGGTCGCGAGGCCTTGGGAGCGGCTTTGGCGGCCGGCTTGGGACTCGCTTTGGGCGGCTGCTTCGGTGGCGCCACCGTCGAAGTTGCCGCGGCCGGGCTCACCACCTCGGCTTCGCCGTCCCGCGCCAACCTCTGGCGCAGCGACATCAGGGTCAGCTTGGAGATGCCCTTGAGAGTCTCGAAAACTCCCTGGCCGTGGACGGCCGAGGCCTCGTAGGCGGGCCAGTCGCACTCATTGAGGGCCTCTTCGAGCTCCTCGACGGTCAGGATGTCCGGCAGGTCGCGCTTGTTGTACTGCAGCACCAGGGGGATGCTGTAGACGGACAGGCCCATCTCCTGGAGGTTCTCTTCCAGGTTCTGGAACGACTCGATGTTGGCCTGTCGCATGGCGCGCTGCGAGTCAGCCACGAACACCACCCCGTCGACGCCCTTGAGCACCAGCTTCCGGGTGGTGTTGTAGAACACCTGCCCCGGAACCGTGTAGAGCTGGATGCGGGTGCTGAAGCCTGAGATCTGACCGACGTCGATCGGCAGCAGATCGAAGAACAGGGTTCGATCCGTCTCCGTCTCGAGGGAAACCATCTCGCCCCGCGACGTATCCGACGTCTTGGTGTAGATATGGGTCAGATTCGTGGTCTTGCCGCAGAGGCCAGGCCCATAGTAGACGACCTTGGCGGCCATCTGCATCGTACTGTAATTGAAGAAGACCATGGGATTTAGGGGCCCCTGAAGGCTTAGCAGCTTAGCATCGGCCTCGGGAGGGGTCAATAAACTCGGCGGCGGCGCGAAGCGGCGTCCGCATTCGGTGGCTGATTGTCCTCATCCGGAGGAAATCGATCTCCGTTTGGCGTTCTCTCCGGTCAAGGGGAGGTCGTCAGGCACTTTCCGGTCAGCAGGCTGGCTCTGGCGCTGCCAGAGAGTGCACGACTCCGTGGGGGCGACGATGTCGAGCCGCGAGCGTCATGGAAGCTCGTCGCCGTCGAGCGATGGGCGATCGAGGCGAGATAGCATCTGCCGTGCTGGGCGGACGGAGACCGGAAAACCCGGACTGCCGGCGGTGAAAGTCGGCGCGATCGGTTCGAGCCGATGGCGCGGAGATAAGGGCTCGCGAATGGCGAGCGCCAGCTATTCGGCTCGAGTCGAGGAGAAGCCAGGATGAAGACTCCGCACGGAATCGAACTCTGCACCCGGGATGGGCTGTTCGAGCATGTCGTGGCCGATCTTCGGGAACGGTACGAGTTCACCACCGACGACTGCGCGGCCGTCACGGCTTACTTCGAGACCGGGGACCTCGACGCCTACTTGGCCGGTGGCCGGGGGATCGGCCCCTACCTCTTACTCTTCCTGGCGCCACAGGGGACGTTGGAGGCTGTCACCCTCCGATTCAAGTCCTACTGGGACTGGGTGCTGGAGGATCCAGAGGCTCGCCGAGATCGCAACGACCGAGCCTTCGACTCGCTCGAGGAGCAGCTGATCTCTCCGTTCGGAGGCCTCCTGGACTACCGCTGGGGCAACTTCTTCTCGGCCGAGCTCGCGGCTTCGGTGTTTCATTGGCTCTATGGTGAGACCTTTCAGCCCGATCGCCGATTTCCGTTGCCCCTCGGGCCGCAGGGTTGGCAGCCAAGGCTGCCGGTTCAAATCGAACGACTCTGCACCGACTTGATGTTGGGGCTCGATGAGCATCTCTTCGGGCGTAGCAACGACTGCTACCACGACCATGCGCGCTACGCCCTGCTGATCTGCTTCTTCGTCTCGCTCCTGCCGAGCCTTGATATCGAGTGCTACTCGCGAGACCTGGTGAGCCGCTTTCACAAGATCGACGGCAAGAAAACCGGCAGGAGGGCACATCAGTTCAGGACGAGGAAGTTCCTGGCGCACCTGAACTCCGTCTTGTCCTCGGGAGAGCTCGACGACGGACTCGAGACGGTTCCGGTCAACGATCCCGCCGCTCTTGCTGAGCTCCGACGGCAGTTGAGCGCTGCGTCCTTGCCTCGCGAGTACTTCGCCCTCGAACAGAGCATCTTGGAGTGGGGACCGGACTACCAGGAAGGGTAGCTTCCGAGCCCTGGAGCAGCTCCGCGAAGGGCTTTCGGCGTTCGACCTCGCCAAGAGAAGGGCGGGCTAGCAGGCTGCTGAAAAAGTCCGCTTCGCTTCCTTTTCCAGCGCTGCTAGCTGTCGGTTCCGAGAGGGGCTCCGCGCCCCTGACTGCGCGCCCCTGACTGCGCGTCCCGCTCCGGCCCAAGAAGCGCGGTTCTTGGGCCTCCTCACCCATCGCGGTGGCGTCGCCACCGCCCGGGCCCCACCGGCCCCCGGGCCGGGTGGCCACCAGTTTTTGAGAAAAAAGCGATCGCGGGGGTGGGCGGTTGAGGGGGGGCGCGGGGGGCCCCACCCCGGG